>CALXAS010000089.1 GCA_944386315.1 uncultured Clostridia bacterium
TTTATGAAATTTATTTTTAAAAATAAATTATTTAAAATAAATATTAAAATAGAAAAAATAAAAATATTAAATAAAATAATAAAATATTTTTTATTTTTTTTATTTAATTTATTTTCTTCTTTTTTTATTTCTGTCAAATTATTTTCTTCTAACTTTTTTATTTTATTTTTTAATTCTTCTATTTTTTGATTATTTTCTTTTTTTATTTTTTCTATTAAATTTATTTTTTCTTTTTCTAATTCTTTTTTTTCTTCTATTTTTTTTATTTCTTTTAATAATTCTATTTTTATTTCATCATTTTTTATTTCTTTTTTTATTTTTTCTTCTTCTTGTTCTATTTCATATTGTTTGTCTCTGTGACATTCAAGCATTTTTTTCTCATTTTCTAAATTTTCTAATTCTTCTTTTACCATATTATATGGTCTACCTTGGGAGCGAGTGGTTCCTATTTCTTCTAATTGTTTTTTATTTAATTTTTCTATTGCCTTTTTATAGGAAATGTTGTCTTCGCCTGTTCCCGCTAGGTTTGCTATTTTTTGTACTAATATATTTTGTTCTTGCTTGTTAATTCTAACTTCTTGTTGCTCTGTTACCAAAGTATTTAAAAATGTATTTTCTTCTATCTGCGTTTGTTCTGTGAAAAACCCACTTCCTGTATTTTTGTCTATTTTATATTCTTTGGTAATATCTTCTCCTGCACTATTATATAATTTAGGATTTTTTTTCCTAAAATCCCTATAGATTTCATAGGTTTGTCCCTTATCTAATGTATAAGCTAATTTTCCTGAAAATTCTTCTGTATGCCATGGCTCATATTTTTCGTAATCTGAAATTTCTTTTCCTCTTTTATTTTTAGATATTCCATAAAACATGGTTGTAATAAATTTTAAAAGAGTGGATTTTCCACTTTCATTTTCTCCTTGTATAATATTCATTCCTTCTTTTAATTCTATTTCTTTTTCTTGTAGATTACCAAAAGAATTTATTTTTATTTTTTCTATTTTCAATATAAGTACTCCTCTCTTGTTTAAGATAAAACATCTAATCCATATTCTAATGCTTTTTCTATGATTTCTTTATCTACATTTTCTTCTTTTAATTTTTTTAACATTTCTGTAATAAAAATACCTTTTAAAGTAGTATCATTCGCCATTTCTTCTAATGAATATTTTAAATTTGTTTTATTTTTTATTTTTATTATATTTTTATTTTCTATTTTTTTATATAAAGAATATGGATTTATTTCAAAATTTCTATTTCCGATTAAATTTATTTTATAATATTTATTTTCTTCTAAAGGAATGGTTTGAAAATATTCTAATAATTCTTCTAAGGTATTCATCTCTGAAATATCTACATTTTTTTCTTCAAATTCTTTTTCATCTATAGGAATAAATTCTAATTCTACATTTTCTTTTGTGATATTTCCCACTACCACACCATGTTTTCCTAACTCATCAAATCCCATAGAAATAGTAGAACCTGGATATACGATTTTTTGATTTTTATTTTCTAAATTGGATTTATGAATATGTCCTAATGCAATATAATCAAAGCCTAATTGTTCTAACTTTTTACTAGAAAGTGGATGATAGCTTTTAGGAGAAACCTTACTTCCGTCTAAGTTAGCATGAGTGACTAATATATTTATTTTTTCTGGATTTTCTATAGATATTTCTTCTACTTCTGAATTTGTACATTCAAAATCGGTAAAGCCAAAACCATAAATATCACATTCTGGCATTTCTATTTTTTCTACTTGTCCTCCAAAAATAGTTACATTTTTTGGCCATGAGAAAGTTGCATAATAGGAATTTTTTAAATAAGGATCATGATTTCCTGGTGTAATAAAAATATGGGTATCTGGAATTTGTTCCATTAAATTACTAATATAATTTATGGTACTTTCTCTTATATATTCTTGTTCATAAAAATCCCCTGCTATGAATAAATAAGGAATTTGATTTTCTTTTATATATTCTATGATTTTCTGAAAAGCTCTTCTCTGGTCTACTCTTCTTATTTCTCCTAAGTCTGCTCTGTTACTTAATAGAGTAAACGGCATATCAAAATGCATATCTGCTATATGTACAAATTTCATTTTTTCTTCCTTCCTATGTGTTCTATTTCTATGATATTATACTTAAGAAAGAAAAAAAAGTCAATATTTTTTTCAAACATTTGTTTATTTCTTCTCAAAAAAATTTCCCCCTCTTTCAAAGGGGATTTGTTTTAATCTTCATCCATTGGCCCAAATAGTTCATCAAATTTGGCCTCTAATTCTTTTTGAATATCTTCTGAAAAGATTTCTGTTTCTTCTTCTTGTGGTAACATAGGTGCTTCTTCTCCTGTAGCTATTGTTTTTTCTGCATTTTGCTTTACCTCTATTTTTTCTTCTTTATTTTCTGGTTTTGTAGGAGTATCGTCCTCAAATAAGTCATCTAAGGATTCTACTTTTAAATTATCTACTTTCTTTTCGTTTTCTGGAACATAGGGATTATATGGATTATATTTTCTCCACTCTCCACGAGCTCCTGCATCAAATTGATTATGATCCATTTTATGCATTTCTAAATCACGTTTCATTCTTGGATGTTCAAAATAGTAATATTTTCTTGCTTTTACTGGCTTAATTCCTTTTTCATAAATAATACATGTATCGTTGTCCATTCTTCTTAATTCATCTGGTGTCATTAATGCTCTTCCCATAATTTGTTCGGAATCGCTCACACCTTGTCTATGATATTGTTTATCTCGATTAATAGAATGGCTATCTCTAGAAATGGTTTTTTCTCCTAATGCTTTGGAAAAATATTCTACTGTTTTATAGGAGTTACTTCCTAAGAATACGTGGGTATCACAGTTACCCATAATGGTTTCATAAGATTTTTCATAAACTGCCTCTAATTGGTCTAAGTTTTGCAAAATAACACTAAATTGAATGCCTCTACTTCTAGATGTAGATATTTTCTTATCAAAATCCGGTATTCTACCAATGTTAGCAAACTCATCTAAGATAAAGAATACTGGTATTTTTAATTTGCCTCCATTTAGGTCTGCAAAATTGTATAATTGTTGTATCATCTGTGAGAAGAATATCGTAAGTAAGAAATCGTAAGCTGTATGTGTATCGGATGAAATAACATAAACTGCTGTTTTTTTACTTCCAATATCCTCAAAATTAATCGTATCTGTAGAAGTTACCTCTGCAATTTCTTTGGAATCAAATTTTCCTAGTTTAGATTGCAAAGAACTCAAAATAGAGCCATAAGTTTTTTCTGGTGCTATTTCAATAGATTTATAATACATTCTTGCTGGATGGTCATAAGGTAGTTGATTAATTAATTCTGTTAAAAGGTTACTACCTCCATTTGTATTTGCTGCTCTTACCAATTCAGAACAACTAGCTAAGTTTTGCTCTTCTTCTGGTCTAGTTGCTATTAAATAATAGATTAATGCTTTTAATAGCATTTCTGCCATATCATCCCAATATGGGTCTGATTTACTTTCTGATGCCTGTCCTTTTACAACAGTGTTTGCTATAACGTCTACATCTAATTCACTAGAAATATGCATTAATGGGTTATATCCATCACTATTGGCTGGATTCACTAGGTTTAATACTTTAATATCATAGCCATGCGCTTTCAAATACCCTGCTGTATCGTCATATAATTCTCCTTTAGGATCTGTAAAAACGTAAGAACCTAGCATTTGATAAGCATTTGGTTTTGAATAAGATGCAGATTTACCAGAACCTGATCCGTCCTACAATTAACGTATTGATATTTCCTCTTTTATCTATTGGTAAATAGTTGTCTTCTGCTAAGATTAAACCTTTATTTTTACTTAAGATTCTATATTGTTCCCCATGTTCACACCAATCACTAGAACCATGCTCTATGTCATGAAATTCGCTCTTTGGTTTGGATTTGATAAATCCTATAATAGAAAATAGGACAAAAGCAATAGTAAAATAACCTAAACAAGTAAAATAAGTTTCGATATATTCTGCGCCAAATACTTTTGTAATAGAACTAAAGCTTGCTATGGCAGAACCAATATTCTCTATGAAAATATTCATATTAAATCTTCCTGATGCCATGGTAGCATCCTGAATAGTTTGTGCCACAGGCGCAACAAGTACTATGGCTAATATAATCCATAGTACTGCTATTACAATCAAAAATTTTTTACTTTGTTTTAATACTCTTCTAAATTTTTCCATGGCGTTCCACCTTTTTTCTATCTTATGTGTATTTTTCTATCCAACTCTTTCATCTTCTTGTTGTGTTTTTCTTGTTCTTCTTGCTGGTTGTTTTTGTTTTGCATGTGTTTTTCTTCCTGCTCTTGCTTCTTTTAATTCTTGCATTTTTGTTTTATGAAACGTGGTTACTTTATTTTCATTTTCGTCTTGTAATTCTCCGTTTTCTAGTAATCTACTTGTTTTTGTAGAAATTTCTTGCACATCCTGTCCCATTCTGATGGCAATCATCTTAGGACCTTTTTTATAAACTGGTGCTTCTATCCCTCTTTCTGTTTCTATTGCTTGTATCCCTGCGACAACAATATTTGAATCCTCATTTGCTTGATTCATTCGACAAATTCCCCTTTCTAGCTATCCTCTTTCTTATCCCTTACTTCAAAGGCAAAATAGGATTTATATGGTTTTAATTTACACTTCCCTTTTACTTCATTTGTGTTTTTATCATAATATAAAACTGGTTTTACTTCTTCTGTAGTTTCTGGGTCTATAATTGTAATTGGTCTCTTTAAATTTGGTGTATATTTAAAATCTTTATATTCTGTTTCTTGTTCAGAATATAAAGTATCAAACTTAATTGGTACAGGTTTTTTAGAGATTTTGATTTTGTCGTCTTCTAATAAACCCATATTTACAACAACTTTTTCCTTTCCAAAAGATAGGATAACAAGTTGTTCTTCATACTCTGGCTCATCTATAAAAAATGTCTTTTTCTTCAGATTTCCGTTTAATTCTTCTGCAGAGATTAGACGTTCTACGGTGTATTTTGGATACTCGTCTAAATACTCTTTTGCAGTTTTATTCACTCTATATATAACTGTATTTACTCCTTGTGGATCTGTTATACTAAAGTGTTTACCTTGTATACTTTCCATTTTTTGCACCCCTTTTTCTATGAACCAATTGTACATAGTTTGTCTTTCGTTTATTCTCACTAAGCATTATTATACCGTGTTTTTACACAATTTGTCAATAGTTTTCTTGTAGAATTTTTTCGTTTGTAACACTTTTTTTAATTTAATAAAAAAATAAACACATATTTTTATGTAAATTATGTCGCTT
>CALXAS010000090.1 GCA_944386315.1 uncultured Clostridia bacterium
ATTAAATTTTCGTTACAAAACTATTACTATGGGTGGACTGGATGGAATTTTACATTAAAACCATTATCTAGTAACTACAAATAACAATAATTTTTTAGGTATTGACTTTTTTATTTTTCCCGTGTAAACTAAAAGTATAATTATTTGCGGGTATAATTTAGTGGTAGAATGTCATGCTTCCGACCTGATAGCGAGGGTTCGATTCCCTCTACCCGCTCCAAATTTTTTACTTTTATTGCTAGCTAATTCCATACAAAATCACTTAAAAATTGTTGGGTAGTCAGTTGTTTCTGACTACCCACTCCATAAACACAATAAAATTTTTAGTTTCATTCCTAATTCGTGCAATTTATTTCCTCAATAATCTCTGCACCTGTCATCTCACAAGGAATATTCATTCTCTTAATATAATCCTTATTAAAGTCATTAGAATAATTCATTCCTAAATCATATACTTGCATATCCATTCCATTTAATTTTAAAGTCCAAACCGTTTCTTTCGTATATGCACCATAAGGGTAAGCAAATACTTTCAAATTTTTACTTCCTAACTTCTCTTCTATTATTTTATAAGATTCGATTACATCATCACGAATCTGTCTAACAGGAAGTTTATCATAAAATACATGTCTTTTACTATGACTAAAAATTTCTACCAGACCGCTATCTTGCATTTCTCTGCACTGTTCCCAGCTTAAATACTTTTTCCCATCCACTTCTTTTCCTATTTTATCCGTAACCACAAAAATAGACACTTTCACATTATATTTTTTTAAGATAGAAAAAATATACTCATAATTGCTAGCATATCCATCATCAAAAGTAACTAAGATAGGTTTTTCTGGAAGAGATATTTTTCCATTATTTGCATCGTTCAGTTCTTGAAAAGAAATGAACGTATAACCATCTTCTAAGAGAGCCTTAATGTTTTCCTCATAACTTTGAGGAGTGTTAATATAGTTAAAATTATCAGGATCACTATCAGGAACTGTTGTTACAAAATCATGATAAAGTAATATTGGAATTTTTACATTAGCATTTTTACTTTTTTTAGTCTTAGGCAACATGACTAATGCAGTCACAATGATTAGCACTAAAACTAATATAATCATCAAATATCTTTTTTTCAAATTCATTCACCTCTTATATATTCTATTCACTTCATACTTTTTTTGACAAGTTTTTACATTTTATATCATTTTTCCCACATGCCTCATAAGATAGTACAGGGGTGATAACAATGTTTTTAATATCCACTATGCTTTCTTTTGTATATTTGATTTGTGCAATTTTTATCAATATAAATTGGATAAATGATATAGCATGTTATTTTGGATATTTTCTATCCATATATATTGTACTTTTTATAGCATTGATACCAGGTTTTATCTATTTATTTATGCTAATTAGTCTATTATGGAATAAAAAAGAAAAGAAGACAAATAACAAAAAAGAAGAAGATGTTACCATCTTAATACCAATGTATAATGCAGAAAAATCTATCCAAGAAACGATAGAATCTATTAAAAAGCAAAAATATTGTGGAAATGTCTATGTTACTATAATAGATGATGGTTCAACCGATGGATCGCTCAAGTTATTAAAATCTATGAATCTAGGTCCAGAAATAACTATATTAGAATTAGAGCATAAAGGAAAAGCCTATGCTTTAAATGAAGGATTAAAGCATGTAAAAACAGAATATACCATTACTGTAGATAGTGACACTACTCTTCATCCATTAGCAGTTAGAAATATAATGCATCAATTATTAAATTCGAATAAAAAAACAGTAGCCACAGCTGGATGCTTATTTGTTAAAAATGCTAAAAAAAGTTTTATTACCAAATTACAAGAATGGGATTATACTTTAGGAATATTTGGTGTAAAACTATATCAAGGTAACTACAATTCAACACTGGTTGCACAGGGTGCATTTAGTGCTTATAAAACCAAAATTTTAAAACAGATAGGCGGATGGCAAAATTGCGTAGGAGAAGATATTGTTTTAACTTGGGAATTATTAAGCAAAGGATATGAAACTAATTTTGCAAAAAATGCAATTGCTTTTACAGAAGTTCCTGAAACATTCCAAAAATTGGGACATCAAAGAAAAAGATGGGCTAGAAGTATGATAGAGGCCTTTAAAAGAGTGAAAATTATAACATCTAAAAATCTTAACTTTAAATCAAAATTCTTAATGTGCTTAAATGTATTTTTCCCTTTTATAGACCTTGCACTTCTTATTTTTATACCACTTGGACTAATTTTATTAGCGTTTGGCAATCAATTATTAATTGGTTGGTTGACTCTACTTGTCATTTTCCTTGGAATGCTACTTTGCCTAGTTATTGAAATTAAGAGAAAAAATATGTTAAGAGAAATGGAATGTAAATTAGAACGAAGAAGTATATTAGCGTTTATATTTTACGTTTTATTGTATGCATTTATTCTAGCTCCTTATTGTTTAATAGGATATATTTCTGAACTAATAAATTCTAAGAAAGAATGGTAACTTTCTCAAAAGCCTTAGTAGAATCTAAGGCTTTTGAGTTATGTATGACCTATTTCTTCACTTGCATTTAAAACAAAAAATACAATAGTAGCTTTTATGCCCTATTGTATTTTTTCCTTAATCTATAGAAATAAGTTCGTATTCTCTTGTTCCAAAGCCTAAATCTGCAGCTGCTTCTATTGTATGAATTCCATGTTGTCTTTCTACTCTTTCTACAAAATGGTCTCTTCCTGGATCTTTAGATTGATAGATAAAATCTATACAAGCTTGATCAACAGCAATTGGATCTGTTCCTGCCACAATACCAATATCTTTCATACATGGATCTTCTGCTACAGAACAACAGTCACAATCTACAGATAAATTGCACATTACATTAATATATACAATTCTATCTTTAAAAAATTCATGTACGGTAGAAGCTGCGTCTGCCATTGACTCTAAAAATTTATCTTGTTCTGTTTCAAAGAAAGTTTTGGTATCTCCTGCTCCGTGTATAATTGCTTTTCCATAAGAAGATGCACAACCAATAGATAATTGTTTTAATGCTCCTCCATATCCTCCCATAGGATGCCCTTTGAAATGAGATAGCACTAACATAGAATCATACTTATCGATATCTTTTCCTACATAATTTTTCGTTAATATTTTTCCATTTTTTACTTCTAATACTTTATCTGGTCCTTCTGCATCCATTAAATCTACATCAAAATATTTTGTCCACCCATGATCTTCTATCAATTTTTTATGCTTTTGGGTAGTATTTCTCTCTCCTTCATATGCTGTGTTACACTCTACTACTGTTCCATTTACATGTTCTACAATTTTCTTTACAAACTCTGGCTTAATATAGTTTTGGTTTCCTGCTTCTCCTGAATGTAATTTTACAGCTACTTTCCCTGGTAATTTTACACCTACAGTTTCATACATTTTTACTACGCTCTCTGGCGTAATTTCTTTTGTAAAATATACTTTTGCTTTTTCCATCTTTTTACTCCTTTACATTTTCTATATTTAGGTTTTTTGTAAAGTTTTCACCTATAAACCTATTTTACTCGTTTCATATTTTTATCTAGAGCTTTCCTCTTATAATTTATAATACTCTTCATCCGTAACTGGCTCATACCATTTGTTAGATGTCTCTTCTCCTGGTACTTCTACAGCTAAATGACTAAACCAAGCATCTTTTTTTTCTTCATTCCAATGTTTTACATTAGCAGGAATGACAACTACGTCTCCTGGTTTTAAACTTTGTGCTTCTTTTCCCTCTTCTTGATACCAACCTTCACCTTCTACACATACAAGAATTTGTCCTCCACCTTTGCTTGCATGATGTATGTGCCAATTATTTCTACATCCTGGTTCAAATGTTACATTCGCAATAGATACTACGGAAGAACCTGGTTTCGTTAATGGTTTTAAATAAGATTGACCAATAAAATATTGTGCATAGGCAGTATTTGGTTCTCCCATTCCAAACATTCCACCATGATTTTCTTCTTTTTCTGTATCGTCTCCATAAACTTCCTTTGCTATATTAAATGTTGCCCATGCATTTGGCCATCCTGCATAAAAGGCTGCATGTGTAATAATCTCTGCCATTTCTTCTTTTGTAATTCCATTCTTTTTTGCATTCATAATATGGCTTTTAAGAGAATTATCAAATAAACCTTTTCCCATAAACACACATATTGTAATAAGTGACCTATCTCTTAAAGATAATTTGTCTTCTCTAGACCATACTTCTCCAAATAATACATCATCATTTAACTGCGCAAATTTAGGGGCAAACTCTCCTAAATTGTCACGTCCTGCTGTTTGTTTTACCATATTGATTCCTCCCTTACTATTATTCTTTCCTTTATAAAAGAATCTAACCATTTTTATTTATTTTATATCATTTAGAGTACACTTTAAGTCAATAGTTTTTTAATTTTTTCTATAAAAAGAAAAGTAATCTACAAATATGCAATTTAAATATTGAAAAAACAAGCATTTTGAAATGAAATAAAATTTCAAAACGCTTGTTTTTTATAAATTCAAGAAATATATTCTTTATTTTTTAATCTTACAGCAGCATAAATCGCTTTTTCATTTGACATATCTGTCCACCCTCCTTGAATAATTTCATCCGGAGTGGTGTGATAAAGATATGCAGCTGTAACAATTACGTCCTTTGACCAATTATAAGTAAAAGAGTCAAAGAAATCCAGTTCTGGATTTTCTCCATAAAGAATATCATATCCCTTTTTAACAAATTCGCGCGTTAATCGTGCCATACGTGAATTATTTTCAGGTGGATATCTTCCTTGAATTTCTTCTTTCGTAAGCATCCGTGCATTATGAAGAAACTTTCCTCCATAAGAGCTTTCCCATTCTGCCATTGATTTTTCCTCCTTAACAAATAGTTTAGAGTTACTTTAGGTATTTTGTATTACCAACCTCCCATTTCAATAATTATTGTTAAAAGTTACTATATTCAAAACTTGCTTACCAGCAAGATAATTAAATTATGTAGATATTTTACCATATTTTATGTATTTTCACAATAAAATCAGAAATTTTTTTGCAAAAGAAAAAATCAACCAGATTTTATTTTCTGATTGATTACATTAAAATTACACTATTTTTTATAATTAAAAAACCTCTAGTCGTTAAAACTAAAGGGATTTATTGTTTTTATTGGTGCCAACGACGTAGATATTTACAACTCATTGGCTCTCTTGACGATTGATATTAAAATCAATCAAGCTATAATT
>CALXAS010000091.1 GCA_944386315.1 uncultured Clostridia bacterium
CTGGAAAATGAATTTGATGTGTAGCTGTATTAATGTTTTCCAAATGGTATTCCTTTCTAATATATTCTGGCATAGTTTCTTCTAGCTTTCCATCTACTAGCTTTAAGCCATTTTCCATAATGCTACGAATGGTATTTTGAGATAACTGATAGGTAAGTGGATAAATAGGAATAATTTTTCCTGTATTTTTACTGCTATTTTCCTCGTCAAATACAGGAGAATTCATTTCTATTTTTCCATATTTTACACTCACTTTTCCATAAAATTTGTACTTTTTCCCCATATAAAATCTATTTTTTAAATAACTCTGATTAAACCATGTTATCATACAAGTTCCTGTTTCGTCTCTTACCAGCAATTTGTAAATGGTCATATTTTTGCGTATTCTTACCTCATTTACTCTGCTGATGGCTACTGCTTCTATTAAAGCTTCTTCACCATCCTGTAGATAAGCAATGGAAACTGGCTTTCCTCTATCTTCATAATCTCGTGGATAATAGGTAATTAAATCTTCTAGTGTTTCTATCCCTAATTTATTAAGCAGTTTTGCTCTAGAAGGTCCCACTCCTTTTATATATTGAATTTCTTTGCTTAATTCTTGCAATGTTTTTTCTCCTTTTTTAATTTTTCTTATTGTATCACGTTTTTTTTCATTTTGCAATTTAAGGAACGTCCCTAAATTACACCTAAATGATAGATTTTTTTCAAAAAACTATTCCTATTTTCTTCTTTTTACCATATAATGTAGGAAGTAAAAGATAAAATATAATTATAGTTTATCTTTTTTAGTAATAAAGCGAGGTGCTTTAAAAATGAAAACATATAAAATAGCTGTAGTAGGAGCTACAGGAGTAGTAGGAAGAACAGTTCTGAAGGTATTGGAAGAAAGAAATCTGCCTGTTTCAGAATATGTTCTTTTTGCTTCTTCTAAATCTGCTGGAAAAAAAGTGTCATTTATGGGAAAGGAGTATGTAGTACAAGAATTAACAGAGCATTCTTTTGACGAAGAATTTGATTTTGCTATCTTTTCTGCTGGTGGAGAAACATCAAAAAAGTATTCTCCTATTGCCAGTCAAAAAGGTTGTATTGTAGTAGATAACAGTAATGCTTTTCGTATGGATCCTACAGTACCTTTAGTAGTACCAGAGGTCAATCCAGAAGAGCTAAAATCTCACCATGGCATTATAGCAAACCCTAATTGTTCTACCATTCAAGCAGTTGTTACACTAAAGCCATTAGACGATGCTTATCGTATAAAAAGAATTGTTTATTCTACTTATCAAGCCGTTTCTGGTGCAGGTGCAAAAGGAATTGCCGATTATCAAAATGGACTAAAACATTATTTAGAAAAAGATGATGATACCTCTTATTTGCAAAAATTTGCTCACCCTATTTTCAATAACTGTTTGCCACATATTGATGTATTTCTAGAAAACGGTTATACCAAAGAAGAAGAAAAAATGATAAACGAAACCAGAAAAATCTTAAAAAAGCCAGATTTAAAAATAACAGCAACTACTGTACGTGTTCCTGTTATGAATGCGCATAGTGAATCCATCAACGTAGAATTTGAAAAAGATTTTGATTTAGATGAATTAAAAAACAAATTAGAACATAGTCCTGGCATTATTATGGAAGATAGCCCTCAAACAGAAGATTATCCACTTGCCATATACGCTTCTGGACATGATGAAGTATTTGTAGGAAGAATAAGAAGAGATGAAAGTGTTACCTCTGGCATTAACTTGTGGGTAGTAGCAGATAACATTCGAAAAGGTGCCGCTTCTAACGCTATTCAAATAGTAGAAAAACTTATGGAACTAAACTAAGAAAGGAAGTAAAAGAAAATGAAGAAAATTTTATTTAAAGGTTGTGGTACCGCCATCGCCACTCCATTTACAAAAGATGGTGTAAATTTTGAAGAATTTAAAAAATTGTTGGAATTTCAAATTCAGGAAGGTGCAGATGCCATTATTGTTTGTGGCACTACTGGTGAAAGTTCTACTATGACAAAACAGGAAAAGAAGGATACGATTCGTTTTGCCATTGATACCGTAGCAAAACGTATTCCTGTTATTGCTGGAACCGGTGGTAATAATACAAAGGAAGCTATAGAGATGTCTCAATATGCGGAATCTGTTGGTGCTGATGGTCTTTTGCTAGTAACTCCTTATTACAACAAAACAACACAAGAAGGCTTAATTGCACATTATTCTGTTATTGCCCAGAGTGTTTCTATTCCTATTATTCTCTATAATGTTCCTAGTAGAACAGGGGTCAATATTCTTCCAGAAACTTGCCTTGCTTTATCTAAAATTCCTAATATTGTTGCCGTAAAAGAAGCTTCTGGAAACATTTCTCAAGTTGCTAAAATTGCTGCTCTTTGCCAAGAAGATTTAGCCATCTATTCTGGAAATGACGATCAAATTATCCCTATTTTATCGCTTGGTGGTTTAGGTGTTATCTCTGTTCTTTCTAACATTGAACCTAAATTTACTCATCAAATGGTAATGGACTTTCTAAATGGAAATACCAAAGCAGCGAAAGAGGCACAATTAAAATGTTTACCTTTAGTAGATGCTCTATTTTGTGAAGTAAATCCTATTCCTGTAAAGGCTGCTCTTTGCATGAAAGGTTATGCTTTTGGAATTCCTCGTCTTCCTCTTATTGAAATGAGTAGTAAAGGAAAAGAAAAATTACAAAAAGCAATAGAGGAATTTTAAAGAAAATTAAAATTTTATGAACGCACTTTCTTTTTTTCATGCATTATGGTACAATAAAAGGGAATACTAAAATTAAGGAGATATTTTTCTTATGGTAAATGATGCTATGTTAAAAAAGAATAAAGAGCAAGAATTACAAGCAGAATTCTATAGTATTATTGCAGATATTGCTGAACATGAAACTGTTTTAAAAATGAAACAATATAGACAACATTATGATACTAGCACTTATGAACATTGCATGCATGTAGCTTTTCTAAATTATAAAATTGGTAAAAAGCTACATCTAGATTATAAAGCACTTGCTAGAGCTGGTATGCTTCACGATTTATTCTTATATGATTGGCGTAAAAGCCAAAGAGATGTAGAAATAGATGGTCTGCATGCTTTTGTGCATCCTAAAATTGCTTTTCAAAACGCTTCTCGTTTATTTGATTTAAACGAGAAAGAAAAAGATATTATTGTAAAACATATGTGGCCTGTTACTTTGCCACTTCCTAAATACAAAGAATCTTTCTTGATTACTTTTGTGGATAAGTATTGTGCCCTTGCAGAATCTTTTTCTCATTACCGTGAAGTGCTTATGCAAAAAGATTTGCCCCGCTTGGCAAATACATTTGCTATTTTTCTTAGTGCGTTTTTATTAATTTAAAACAAAATAAATTCTAACATAGAATACCTTGCATTTTGTTTTTGCTAAAGGTATTCTACATTTTTTATTTTAGAAAGGAGCTTTTTATGTTATCAATTTCTATTAATGGTTGCAATGGTAAAATGGGACAAGAAGTTATTTCCCAAATGCAAGAATATGAGGATTTAGTGCTTCTTCGGTGGTTTTGATAAAGAAGATACCGGTAAATTTACTTTTCCTGTTTATACAGACTTTTCTAAAGTAACGGAATATCCAGATGTGATTATCGATTTTTCCGTTCCTGTGGCAACACTTTCTGTGCTTTCCTTTGCTAAAGCCCATCACATTCCTGTAGTCATTGCTACAACTGGCTTTTCCGAAGAACAACAAAAACAAATTCATGCTTATGCAAAAGACATTCCTATTTTTCAATCTTCTAATATGTCTTTTGAAATTCATTTAATGACAAAAGTCTTAAAAATGGTAAGTCTTGCGCTTGCAGATGAATCAGACATCGAAATTATAGAAACCCATCATAATCGTAAAATAGACGCACCTAGCGGTACTGCTCTTATGTTAGCTGGTAGCATTAATGAAGCCATGCAAAATCGTTATACATACGATTTTGACCGCATGCAGAAAAGAGAAAAACGCTCTCCAAAGGAAATCGGTTTTTCTTCTATTCGTGGTGGCAATATTGTAGGAGAACATACCGTACAATTTTTAAGCCAAAATGAAACTTTTGAAATCACACATAAGGCTTATTCTCGAAAGGTTTTTGCAGATGGTAGCTTAAAAGCCGCTCGCTTTTTAATTGGCAAACCGAACGGATTTTATACAATGGATGATCTTATGTAATAATAAAACGGATGTGCAATAAAAAAGGATACTATTGCACATCTATTTTTTAAAAAATATTTTTAATCTGCAGAGAAGATTTATCTTTAATATGATCTAAAATAAAAATACATTTTTGCAAATCTGGAATTCCTTGTTTATACTCCTTTGTTTCTATATTAGCTTGCAGTGAGCTTAGTTCTGTTTCTACTTTTTCTAACTCATCATGTTCTATAAAATAAGCAAGTTTTTGATATCTTTTTTCCCATTCTTCTCGAATATTTGTTATTTTCCCTGTCACTTTTTCTGTATCTACCTCTTCTTGTAATAAATCTTCTTTCAAATTTTCTAACTCCTCATCCATATAAAGGGCCACTTCTTTTGTATAACCTTGTGTTAGAATATTCCCTAGGATAATGGCAATGACTATTGCAGAACAAATAATTAACTCTTTTTTCATGTTAAGTACCATTCCTCTCTTTCTTATTCTTACTCTTTGCTTGGCAAAAGAAGTTTCCCTTACCATCTATCGTAGCAATTAATGCTTCTTCTGGTTTTATCCCAAATGGAGCCACTTGTTTCGTAAGCCAAAGATAATCCTTTTCCAGTTTTTCTAAATTCTCTTTCATTACTTTTCCATCCACTACTAAATCATAGGAAATTCCTTCGTATTCTGGCATAATTTGAAAATCTTCAGGAATAGTATTTCTTTTATTTGGTTTTAAAATAACCGATACTTGCCCACTTGTCTCCAATATGGCATATTCTACATCTCCTATATTAAATACATTATTTCCTCTTAGTCTTTCTTCTAATTCATTAATGGTAAATCTTTCTTTTTTCATCGTTTCTTCCATTATTTTTCCTCTATAAATTAAAATGGACGGCTTTCCACAAATGAGTTCTCTTGTTTTCAAACTTTTTAAGTTAATCATAGAAATAAATAAATGCATTACCAAAAGCCCTAAAATGGGAATAATTCAATTGGTGATAGGTATTCCTGGTTCTGCCATTGGA
>CALXAS010000092.1 GCA_944386315.1 uncultured Clostridia bacterium
AAAATTAAAAGAAAATAAAATTATATCTCGCGAAGGAAATGCCAGAAAAGGAAGATGGATAATATTATAAATGTTATTTAGCTATAGTACACTCTGCAAAAGATGATTTAAGAATATCTGGTTCTGTAAAAATTGCTGTATAATCAACATAGAAAGTGCCATCATTCTTCATTTTCAATGCATCTCCTGGCTGAGGCATATCTCCTACAATATTTTTTGTGGGTACATAATAAATCTTCTTTTTATTATAATCAAAGCAAGTAGCAAAATCGTTATCTATTTCCGCACAAGTTAAAATTGTGTAACGGTTTAATGATGGAAGCAGACTAGCAGATTGTAATTTAGTAAGGTAATCTTGTAGTTCATGAATAAAGGTATCTATAACAGAGCCATTTATTTTATCATGGATAGATTTATCTAAGCCATCAATGGCATTATTAAGTGTACTTAAAAAATCGTGATTCAATAAAAACACCTCCTACTTTTAAAATTTATGGGAGAACATAAAAGAAATAAAAAAATAGAAAATAATTAAGTATATTTTAAAAAGCTAATTATAAAAAGTCAATATAATTCACAAAAAAATTACAAAAGTTACAAAAAATTAGTTACTGTTCAGACTAGATAAAAAATAAAAATAGTTGTCTACAGAATATTACAGAGTTTGTAACACTAAAGAAATATTAGTGTTACAGACTTTTTTTCATTAATGGTATATAATACCTTTAGTGAAAGGTTGGTGATAAATTATGGCAAAATCAGATTATTCAAAAGATTTATTCAAACAAGTACAAGAACTAATGTTAAAATGTGATAATTTATCAAGTGAAGTAAAAACCATAGAAAAAAGAACAGAAAAGAAATTCAAAAAACAAATAAAAGAAATGAAGCAACAATATGAAGAAAAGATAGACCAATTAGAAAATAGAGTATCATATTTAGAAAAAGAAAATCAAAAATTAAAAGATGATAATGATAGATTAAAAAAACAAATAAATAATGATAGAAAAACAGACAAATTAACTTTAGCAGGACTTTTAATGCTTGGAAAGGTACAAGATATAATTCAAGTAAGACCAAATTATTTTCTAGATTATAGAGAAATAGAAGACGCAACTACTACTGAGAGATGGTCACATAGAATTACATCATCAGCAGACGAAGAGTGGGCAGGAAATTTATGGGGATTTTTTAATAAAATAGTAAATAGGTTGACAGCAGATATTGAAGTTCCATTTGCATTAGATAAAAATATGATGAGAATCAATGATACAGATGTTCATAAAAGTGTGAGAGAGCGGACTTGCAAATAGTCTTATTCATGCCGACTACTCTGAAAGTGGTAGCATAGTAATTGAAAAAGGAGAGGATTATTTTAAATTTTCAAATCCTGGTAATTCAAGAATACCAATTGATATTGCTATGAAAGGTGGAAGAAGTGATCCAAGAAATGTAATTTTACATCAAATGTTTTCGTATTTAGGATATGGAGAAAGAGCGGGCTCTGGATTATATATGATTAGTACAGTATGGAAAGATAAGAATTGGATTAAGCCAGAAATGGAAGATGAGTTAAATCCGAATAGGACAATATTAACTTTATATATGAGAAAAAATAAAAGTTACTCAAATGATTACCCAAATAGTTACCCAAATAATTACCCAAATGAGTTAATTAAAATTCAAGTGAAAATATTGGAAATAATAAAATCAAATCCTACAATTAGTGTAAAACAAATCAGTGAATTGGTTAATGAGATTAAATATGATGCTGTAAGGTGGAATATAGCAGAAATGAAAAAGAAAAAGATAATAGAAAGAAAAGGTACAACAAGAAAAGGAACTTGGATTATAAAATAAAATTAAGGTAATAATTCTAATTGTGCAACTGTGGTTGCCAAATTAGGATATATAATTATCCAGACATCTACACAATTCAAAATTAAAAATCGTTTTTAGATTAAAAATATCTAAAGCGATTTTTTTCTTTTCTAAAAACATTTTCGTTCATGATTAGTTCATAATTCCCCTATATAATTCAAAAAATAACAAAATTCGACAAAAAAGAAGGAGGAAAAGAAAATGGGAGCAGTAAAAGAAAAAGCACAAGAAATAGCAATTAAACAAGCACTAAAGGAGATTAGAAAAAATCCAAAAGAAAATTTACCTAAATTATTACAATTCGTAGAAAAAATGGATAAGGAGGGAATGTGGAAAAAGCAATATGACTTTATGGAAGAAGTAGTTTCAAACCCAGAGAATAATTGGTACCAATACATTATGGGATTGTTAAATGACATCGACGAAAAAGTATTAGAAAAATTTATTTGTAACTTTATCGTTAATTCAGCCATAAAAGGAATTGCCAAAACAAACGAAGTAAAGGAAAGAGAAGGCTGTGGAATACCATGGGCTATTGTAATGAATCCTACTACAGCATGTAATATGAAGTGTACAGGTTGTTGGGCAGCTGAATACGGAAAAAGCCTAAATTTAGGATTAGAAACAATGGATAAAATAGTAACACAAGGAAAAGAATTAGGAACTTATTGGTATCTATTTACAGGAGGAGAGCCATTAGTAAAAAAGAGGAAATATTAACTTTATGTAGAAAACATTCCGATTGTATATTTGTTGCTTTTACCAATGCAACATTGATAGATGAAGAATTTGCTAAACAAGTAAGAGAAGTAGGAAACCTTTCTTTCTCTATTAGTGTAGAAGGAACTGAGGAGAGCACAGATGCCAGAAGAGGAAAAGGTACTTACCAAAAAGTAATGAAAGCAATGGATATTCTAAAGAAAGGCGGATGTATAGCAGGAGGAAAACATTATATGCATATTAATGCAAATGGAGATGTAGAGCCATGCGTATTCATCCATTATTCTAATGCAAACATTAAAGATATGGATTTGTTAGATACATTAAAACAACCAATTTTTAGAGAATATCAAAAGAACCAACCATTCCATGATAACTTATTAAGACCATGTCCTTTATTAGACAATTCTGGAAAACTAGCAGAAATGGTACATAAATGTGGGGCACATTCTACAGATTTATTACATCCAGAAGATGTAGATAGTTTATGCGCAAAATGTCAAAAAATCTCAAAAGAGTGGGGAGAAACAGCAGATAAATTATGGGAAACAGACCCAAGAAGAAAAGAAGTAGAAGATAAAATTCAAGATTTTAGATGCTAAAAAAGAAAAAATAGTGTATACTAAAAGAAGTAACAAAGAAAAATAAGCACTGTTTAGCTACCATAAAAAGTAGCAGGAAAAAAGCTGGAAGAAAGGAAGCAAAAAATGAAAAACTATATTTTTACCTCAGAGAGTGTAACAGAAGGGCATCCAGATAAAGTATGTGATAGTATCTCTGATAGCATATTAGATGCTTGCTTAGAACAAGATAAAGAGTCTAGAGTGGCAGTAGAAACATTCGGATCTAAAAATCAAGTAGTCATTGCTGGACAAATTACCACAAAAGCACAAATAGATATAGAAAAAATTGCAAGAGAAACAATAAAAGAAATTGGATATGATAACGAAGCTACAGATATGGACTATAGAACTTGCAAAATAGAAGTCAATGTAACCAAACAAAGTCCGGATATTGCGCTGGGAGTAGACGTAGGAGGAGCAGGAGACCAAGGCATTATGTTTGGGTATGCCTGTGACGAAACAGAAGAATATATGCCATATGCCATAGCAATGGCACACAAATTATCCTATCAACTAACAAAAGCAAGAAAAACAGGAGAAATTCCTTATTTAAGACCGGATGGAAAAACACAAGTAACTGTAGAATATGAAAACGATAGACCAAAAAGAATAGAAGCAATTTTAATATCTACACAACATAAGCCAGAAGTAGCCATAGAAACCTTAAGAGAAGATATCAAGCAAAAAGTAATAAACAAAGTAATTCCTTCTGGAATGATGGACGAAAATACAAAAATCTACATCAATCCTACAGGAAGATTTGTGATTGGAGGGCCATTAGGAGATACAGGGCTAACAGGAAGAAAAATTATAGTAGATACTTATGGAGGATATGCTAGACATGGAGGAGGAGCTTTTTCAGGAAAAGATGCCACAAAAGTAGATAGAACCGCTAGCTACATGCTTCGTCATATTGCTAAAAATATAGTAGCAAATGGATATGCTGCAAAATGTGAAATCCAAATTTCCTATGGAATAGGAATGGAAGAACCAATTTCTATGTATATTAATACCTTCGGAACAGGAAAGAAAACAGAAGAAGAATTGTTAAAAATGATAAAAGAAAAATTTGATTTAACGCCAAAAGGAATGATAGAGTACTTAAGCTTAAAAGAACCAATTTATAAAAAGACGACCAATTATGGTCATTTTGGAAAAGATAATAGCACGTGGGAAAAAATTATTGAACTTTAGGTGCAATTAAGGGACGTTCTTTAAATTGCAGAACTTATTCTATCATTATGGAGACAAAAAAACTTAAAAGTACAAGTAGACTTAATAGAAATACCTTTTATACGGAGACGAAGACTTTATTTATCAGGTATGGATGAATTTAATAGATAATGCCATCAAATTCTCAAAAGACCAGGGAAAAATAGAAATAAAAATGCAAGAAAGAGGAGATAAAATAAGAGTAGAAATAAAAGATGAAGGAGAAGAATATACATCAGGAGTAAATAGTATAGATAAAGAAGAAATAAGTAGGAAATATTACAATAAAGCAAGAAGAATAAAAAGAGGGTTATTTAAAACAAATAGTGGAAAAATAATAAATGCAGATATAAATGGAAGCTTAAATATCTTAAGAAAATATATAAAAGAAATGTTTAGTCCAGACCTAGAAATAGCGATGGGTATTGGTCGAGAACAACGACCATTAAAGAAAAGGGTTGCCTATTTGTTCTCAAGTAGATCATTCGCGCTCCGAAGAAGGAAGTGGTTTAGGACTAGCTATTGTTAAAAGAATTGTAGAGTTGTCAGAAGGAAGCATAGAAGTAGAAAGCGAAAAAGGAAAAGGAAGTAATTTTATAGTAGAACTTCCTTTAGAAAAAGAAACAGAAAAAATTGTTATAAAATAAATCAAATCCTCATATCCTCTTTTCGAACAGCTTTCAACAAGCATAAGAACAAAAAATAACATATACCAAATAGCAAAATTTCTATGCAAATGTCTATCAAAGAAGTAGACGAGATAGGTGGTA
>CALXAS010000093.1 GCA_944386315.1 uncultured Clostridia bacterium
TCATTATTTTCTGCCTCCTTTGCTCACCGTTTTCATACTTAAATCAAAATCGCAAATAGGGATAGTAGTAAGTACAGATAATCCCATTTTCTTTTCTATTTCCTCTTTTGATTTAACCGTAGTATCTAGCATATTAGCAATTAATGCATAAACTACGCTTATGACAATACCAATAAATAAGAAAATAACTAAATCTTTTCCATGGTTAATGTTATATGGTGCTGTTGGTACTTCTGCGGCATCCCAAACTTGTACATTGTTAATTTTATAAACTCCATTAGCTACTTGTTCAATAAAAACTCTTGCAATTTCTTCTGCAATTCTTTTGGCAGTCTCCGGATTGGAATCTGTTACTCTAATTTGAATTAAATCTGTATCTTCTACGGCACTAACCGTAATGCTATTTTTTAAAGAAGCCTCTGTTCTATCTATACGTAAATTAGTAATTACCTCACTTAAAATTCTTGGGCTTGTAAGTAATTCACTATAGGTAGATACCAATTTTTGATTTAATGTTAAGTCATTTGCCGTAATTGTGTCTGAATTATCTGTTCCAGTTGAAGTAGCAGCAGATTGTGCTAAGATAACTGTTGTAGTAGAAGCATAATCTGGTTTTACAAAAACAAATGTATAAATAAAACCTATTACTAAAAAAATAGCAATGATAATACCTATTTGTATTTTTCTACTCCAAAATATATTAAATAGTTCTTTTAAATCTAACTCTTCCATCTTTTTAAACTCCCTTTTTTTTCAAACTGTTTACCGTACTATTATATAAAAATTCTAATGCTTTTTCAAGCCTTTTTATGGTATTTCTATTTTCTTTATAACCTTTTAAGTAAAAAGAATGACCTAGAAGCCTTTTTCTCTTCTAGGCCTTATATGGGTCTCTTTTATTTTAATGGTATAGAACGATAACGAATATACGCAGCAATTCCAACAACGCCAATTACTCCTAATGCAATTATCCATCCCATTCCACTACCTGTTTGTGGGATAGTTGTGGTTGCTGTAGTTTGATCTCTATTAGAACCTGTTATTTCCTCTATCGTTATATTTTGAACTGTATTTTGAGTAGTATTGGTAGTTTCGTTAACTACTTGATTGGTTACTACATTAATAACCTGATTTGTTAAAACATTGGTATTTGGGTTTTCTTCTGGATCTGTATCTGGTTGTTCTTCTGGTACATTATAAGGGAATGTGTAATCCACTGTTTTAGAAAATACTTTTTGTGTATTTCCATCTGCAAAAGTAAAATCTGTAATCTTTACTTGTGTGCTACCCACTGTTATATTATCTTTTAAATCTAACGTAATTTGTGCTATTTGAGTTCCTGGTTTTGCTGTTGTTGTAGTAGCTAAAAACATACCTGTGCTCGCATCATAATTGGCTGTTTCCCAATCACTTAAAGATGTTATAGTAGCACTCTCAAATATGTTTGAATCATATTCTAATTTTCCTTCATAGCCTAGAAAACCATCTCCGTCATAACTATCCAAGTTAATAGTAATTTTTACTTGTTTTTGTGTTTGATCAATTTCTGTTTTATCTGTTTGTAGGCTTACATTACAATTATCTTCTACACTTGCCCATACAGAACTTATAGCGAAAATTCCCACTATAAATAGTAAAATACCTGTTATGATTTGTTTCTTTTTCATTTGCTTTTCCTCCCTATTTTATAATAATTCTAATAATTCGCATAATATCCATAATATTAACATTGTCATCTCCAGTTAAATCTGCTGCCAAAAAGCTATTTCCTGTTAGTAATTTACTTTTTAGTACATGCCTTTTTACTTGCATTAAATCCATAATGTTGACATTTCCATCTCCAGAGGTATCTGCCTGCACAATAATGGTATAATTTCCTGCGTCTGTTCTTAAAATATCACCTGTTGCAACTATATCCGTATTTTTTAAAACTGTCTGTCCTCTTACCACATAGCCTGCCCCTCCTAATGTAATATTTTTCAAAAAGGCTTCTAATGTAGTTTGCTCTGTTACATTTTTGATATAGCCATTCTGTATACTATATACTGTACTGGTAGGTTCTTGTGGTTCTCCTTGCTCATTATCATTATTTCCATTTGTTTGTGTATTTGTTCCTGGATCTGGCTCAGGAACTGGCTCGGGTTCTTCTTGCTCTTGATAAGTAATGGTTAAAGTAACATAAGTATAACTAGCATCTTTCATTCTAAAAATTAGATCTTCCTTTTTTACATCTTCTATAGAAAAGATAAGATAAGACATATCATTTGCTACTTCATAAGTAATATTGTTATCCATTTCATATTCTACATTTTCCGCATAAATCTTACTATCTTCCTTTTTCAAATTCTGGAATAAAGAGGTAAGATTCAATTGAATTTTTTCTGCCGTAGCATATTCTTCTGTTATGATGGTATAAGTAGATTGGTTATAAATTGTCATTTTCTCTACATTTGTAAGCGTTTCTAATGCTGTTATATCAATAATATGATTATTGTCTAAATATACATATTTTAATATGGAATTGTTATATAATGGCGAAATATCCACAATTTCATTTTTATTTAAGTTCAAATTATATAGGCTTGTCAAATCCGCTATAGAAGATATATCTGTTAACTTGTTGTTACTAACACTTAGTATTTCTAAGTTCTTACATTTTTCTAGTCCAGATAAGCTTTCTAATTGGTTATAATTTAGATTCATTTGAGTAATGGATGTATTTTCTGTAAATCCTGTAATGGCTTTTATTTGATTTCTGCTAATATCCACATTTTCTAAATTTGTTAATTTCGTAATTACATCGCCATTTTTTATTTGATTGCCTGCTATGGACAATTCTCTTAAATTTGTCAAACTGCTAAGTCCTGTAATATCTGTGATTTGATTGTTGTCTAAATAAACATATTTTAAATTATTCAAGTTGAATATTGGTGAAATATCTGTAATTGTATTATTGCTAAAATTGATATTTTCTAGGTTTTGTAGATTTTGTAGAAAACCAATATTCGTTATCTGATTTCCACTAGCGCTTATTTTGGTAAGGGAAGTAAATTTACCAAGCACACTCATATCTGTAATTTGGTTCCAGTCTAAATAAATCCACTCTATCCCTTTATCTGCAAATAATTCTAATCCTGCTAAATTTGTAATATTTTTTCCTGCTAAATTTAATTGCTTTCCGCTTGGCAAGTCTTCTGCTGTAATGGCTTCTATATCCGATTGTAAAATTGTTTCTTTTGTGCTATTTCCTGTTACATCCTTTACTTTTTCTAATATAGCTTGTTTTAGGTTTTCATCTTGAAAATAATTTGTTACGTCTTTGTCCTCTGTAGCGGATGACGTAGTGGTAAGCATGAAGAAAGCAATAACGATATATAGTAGAATTTTAGTTATTTTGCTTATTTTTAAGTCCTTCATCTTTTTTCCTTTCTTTGCCAATTTTCTACAAAAATCATATCGATATTGCTTTGTTTTGTCAATATTTGTTACAAAAATGTAATCTAAGAATTATATTGTTGTAATATATTTTATTTTCAGTCGACACTTTTTAACATTTTTAGTCGACACTTTTTAACATTTTTAGTCGACACTTTTTAATAAGTTAATTCTTACATATTATAAAAGCAGAAGAATAATTCCTTTTTGAAATTACTCTTCTGCTTTTTGTGTTATGCTGTTAACATGTGTAAATAGTCTTTCCTATTGCTCCATGGTATTGTTGTTACATTGTAATTTTTGAATCCTTCTATCACATTAGAATCTATCTTATCTGCATCATTTAAAAAAACAATTAAATTACTATCCGCATTTCTTGTTTCTTTTGTATCATTCCACATAAACATAGTTGATTGAAAATTCTGCTTATTAGGGTTGTTTATAGCCTTGCATAATCTTTCTGGCTTATTTTTTGTTCTTTGTATTAAATAATCATAAGAGTAAAAGAAACCTGATTTTCCTATAAAACTAACATTCTCACTATAAAAGATTTCATTATTATCGAAAAATTCTTTTATATCATCTAAAAATATAGAAGATACTTTATTTTGAGAAAGCATAAACATATCATCCACATTGAGCATAGCTTGTAATAGAAATAATATCTTTTGAGGGAAATCTTCCATTCCTGCTCTTATTTCTAATGCATCACCATTTAATTGTACTCTATATTTCTTCAAAAAATTTTCTAATATTTGTTTTCTCTTTAGACTATTTATATCAATTCCAGACATCTTCAAATTATTTATTGTATAGGCATCATCTGTTAAAAAAATTTCGTTGTTATTTTCTAACTTAGCATATATTTGTAAATAGTCATTATATCTATCTAGAAAAGGACTTGTAATTTCAAAAAATTCACCAATATTTTTTACAGACATTTCACGCTCTAGCCAGTTTATGTATTTTTCTTTTAATTGTATTGGACTAATATTCATACTTATTCCTCCACTTACTATAATTCTGTTTGGTATTCTATCTCCCAATTTTCTTTTATTATATTAAATTTTTTAAAGAATTGTAGACAATACTCATATAAATCTGCATCTTCAACATTAAATGGGATAGCCTCTCTCATTTCTGTTTCTTCATTATATATATGAAGATGATTTCCCTTTATCTTTTCTCCATTAGAATTCATATGAGTAGAATTTGTAATATCTAGTCTTAATAAAGGTATGTTATTTATATATGTTCTTCCTTGATAAGTACACTTCTCTTTATCAATAGTATTTCTAGAGATATTAATAATAAACTTTGTTCCATCTTTTTGTGCATATACATTAAATTCTACCCTTTTCCCTAATTGTGGGAAATTTAATGTTGTTTCATTTACTTTTTTCTTTAATTCATTAATCAATTCTATTGCTTCTTCTGTCGTTAATTTAAATTTTTCACTTTGATCGCTCTCTTTATGTTCTTTACTCATGCATATCTCCTTTACATTATATAGTATAATATATTACAATGCTATTACTTTTTTATTTCTTTTAAATTACAAAAATAACTCTAACATTTTACATTCTAATAACAATTTTAAATTCACTTTGCAATACAACATAATATTTGTATTATGTATATCATATTTTTTGTTTTTTTACAAGCTTTTTTCATCGTCAAAAGTCGACATTGTGACTCGTAAATGAAAATGTCTCAATTTTTCAGTTAGTTTGTAAATAAAAATGTCTCGAAGTATGAACCTTTTAT
>CALXAS010000094.1 GCA_944386315.1 uncultured Clostridia bacterium
CTGTAATATTCTGTGGATTATTTGTTTTATTTTCTCTGTTTTCATGAATATCTTTTTTCTACCTCTGAATAGTTACTCGTTAGTACTGAATTTATATACATTTTGTTGACAAATGCATACAATTTGTAATATAATGTATACAGATAGGAGTGATTAAAATGTCTACAGTAAGAATAAATGATGATATAAAAAAAGAGGTTACACCAATATTAGATGACTTGGGACTTTCTTTAAGTGAGGCAATAAATATATTTTTACATCAAATAAAAATAAATAATGGTATTCCTTTTCATATAAAAAGAAAGGGAATTATAGAATTAAATGACGGCTATGGTTCTTATATATGCGAACATGGACATTTACATGATTATAGCAAAATGAATTTTAAAGAATTAGAAGAAGAAGCCAAAAATAATAAATCTTATCATAATGTTGAAGAATTAATGAAAGATTTGGAAGAGGAATAATCCATATGTATAGTATAGAAATAACAAATAAATTTAAGCAAAGTTTGAAAAAAGTTAAAAAAAGACGGTATAAACATGAAGTTAATTAGTGATGTAATTGATATATTATCAAAGGGTGAAATATTACCAGAAAAATATAAAAATCATCCTTTAAAAGGTAATTTAAATGGATATTATGACTGTCATGTATTACCAGACTTAGTACTAATTTATAAAATCGAAAAGGAAAAATTAGTATTAATACTATTTGACATAGAAACACATTCTAATTTATTTTAAAAAAATTATAAAAAGGAAGCCATCTTTCATTTTCCATTAAAATGCTACGGCTTCACTTTTTTATCCTTTTTCAAATATCTCTATTTTCTCTTCTTACTTCTTTGCAAAGTGTAACAAAACTTTTTTTAGAAATATATTTTAGACTTTCACTGGAAAGTAATCCTTTTTCCTTTGCTAACTGATTATATTCTGTAATTTTCATTTGCCTTGGGGCATCCTTAATCGCTTGAATTGATTTTTCATATAATTCTTTCATTTTTACCTCCGTTTTTATTATTTTTTGTTTTATATCACATTCGACATACTGTTTTTTTCTATGTTATACTGTTTTTTATTCACGAAAGAAAAGAGATGATTCTTTTAGCTCAAAAGCAAAAAAATTTATTTCCTTATAGAGGCGAAAAAGTGTGGCAAAGAAAAAATAGTGATAAAAATTTCACTATTTTTTTTGCCTTATGCTCTCCAAAAAGCATAATAGGCCTTATAGGCTTCATATATATCAAATTTTGAAGTTACCTCATAAGGAGCATGCATAGACAATACTGGCACTCCACAATCAATAACATCTACTCCCTTATTAGCTAGAATATATGCAATGGTGCCTCCACCACCTATATCTACTCTACCTAATTCTGCAACTTCATATTTTATATTAGCCTCTTCAAAAATATGGCGAATTTGTGCTACAAATTCTGCATTGGCATCTGATGCACCAGATTTACCTCTGGCACCTGTATATTTATTTAGCCCTATTCCTCTTCCCAAGTATCCTGAATTATTTTTCTCATAAACACTTGCATAAATTGGGTCATATGCTGCATCTACATCTGCAGACAACATCTGGGAATTGCAAAATACCTTTTCTAATAAATTTGGGGTATTTACACCTAATTTATTTAAAATCTCAGACAAAAAAGTATCAAATACATGAGATTCCATTCCTGTATTTCCCATACTTCCTATTTCTTCTTTATCAGATAAAATACAAACTGCTGTCTTATTTGGTATATCTTGCTCTAACAATGCAGTTAACGCTGTATATGCACATACTTTATCATCCTGTCCATATGCTGCCACCATACTTTTATCGAATCCTGCACTTTTTGCACGAAATGCAGGAACTAATTCTATTTCTGAACTTGTAAAATCTACTTCCGTTATGCCATATTTTTCATGAAGCATAGCTAGAATATTTAATTTTACCGCTTCTGCTACATTTTCTTCATAAGGAATACTACCTATTAATAGGTTTAAATCTTCTCCCTTAATTCCTTCTTTTAATTTTCTTTCCATTTGCTCTGCTGCTAAATGTGGTAGTAAATCTGTAATAGTGAAAATAGGATCTTCTTCTTGTTCTCCAATATTTATCTCTATCTTTTCTCCATTTGTCTTTACAATTACCCCATGCATAGCAAGTGGAATAGTCGTCCATTGATATTTCTTGATGCCTCCATAATAATGTGTTTTAAAATAAGCAAGCCCTTCTTCTTCGTACAATGGATTTGGCTTTAAATCTAACCTTGGAGAATCTGCGTGTGCTCCAACAATTTTTACACCATTTTCTATTGCTTCTTTTCCTATAATAGCTAAATAAATGCTTTTTCCTCTATTATCCCAATAAATTCTATCTCCTGGTTGTAACGTTTGTTTTGTGCTGATATCTTGAAAACCTTTTTGCTCAGCTAATGTTTTTGCGTTTTTTACCACTTCTCTTTCCGTCTTGGAATTGTTCATAAATTGCATATATTGTTCACAATAAGAAAAAATTTTATTTTTTTCTTCTTCCTGCAAACCTACCCATCCTGTCTTTTTATTACGCATTAACTTTTCTTTCAATTCTTCTGCCTTCATTTGTCTTCACCCTTTCTTTTGTTTTTTGTATTATATCATGCTTATTTATTTTTTTCTACCTTTTTTTGCCAATTCCTTTTTTCCTTATATCAAATTTTCAAATTCCTATTTTTTCTCATATTGTATATAAATTTTTCATATAAATATAAAAATCATCTTTACAAAACTTATTTTTTATTGTTTAATAGAATTAAAGATATTGTATATTTTTGTAGAATTATAATATTTTTAGTATTTTTTATGGAGCGCATTATGAGTAAGAAAGAAAAAAAGAAAACTTCTGCAATTCCTGTAGAAGCCAATTTAGTAACCCAAAATTCCTCCCAAATAGAGGAAGATGTTATCAATAAAAATCCTGTAGAGAATAAAGAAGAAATTATCACAGAAGACTCTTCTGATAGTGTTTCTGTTATTGTTTCTAAAGATAAAAATGAAATTACAGATGCAGCAGATGATGCTTCTTCTACATATACCGCAGTAAAAGAAAAAAAATCGCGAAAAAAATGTTATATTATATTAGGCGTTTTACTGTTACTCATTATTTTAGCATTTCTGTTTTCTACTGTTTTCGCCCTATGTAACATTCCTAATGAAAAAATTTTAGGTGGCATTTCTATTAATGGTATTGATGTTTCCCATTTGACGAAACAAGAGGCAGAAGAAAAAGTAAACGCTGCTTTATCGCAAAAGTTACAAACACCACTTACCCTGCAACATAATGATTATAAAACTACCGTTTTTGCAGAACAATTTGATGTCTCATTTGATGTTACAAAGGCAGTAGATATGGCTTATCAAATTGGAAGAACAGGAAATTTGTTTGAAAATAACTTTACTATTATAAAGACATTATTTTCAAAAACTTCTATTTGTGCGGGATTGTCTTACAGTGAGGAAACGCTAAACTCATTAATAACAGAAATTGAAAATTCTCTACCAGATAGATTAATACAGCCAAGTTATTATATGGATAGTGGTCAATTGATTATTACCAAAGGACAAAATGGTGTTACTATCGATGCTACTGGTTTAAAGGATGCTATTATTTATGCTATGAATAATATTCAATCTGATATCAGCACTATTACTATTCCAGTAAATCAAGTAAACGCTAACGCTATTGATATTGCTGCTATCCATCAGGAAATATATAAAGAACCCCAAGATGCTTATTATACTACCAATCCTTATGTAGTACACCCTCACGTAAATGGATTAGATTTCTCTATTTCTTTAGAAGAGGCAACTGCTATGTTGGCAGAAGATAAAGAATCTTACGTAATTCCTCTTAAGGAATTAACTCCAAAAGTAACAACAAATCAGATTGGTACAGAGGCATTTCCTGATTTGTTAGGAAGTTTTAGCACAACATATAGCACTAAAAATACAAATAGAAGTATGAATATTCGATTGGCTTCTTCTAAGATTAATGGTACTGTTCTTATGCCAGGTGAAACTTTTTCCTACAACCAAGTAGTAGGTAAAAGAACTGCCGCAGCAGGATATAAATCAGCTGCAGTTTATGCTAATGGAGAGGTAACAACTGGTATTGGTGGTGGTATTTGTCAAGTATCTTCCACTCTATACAACGCTGTACTTTATGCTAATTTGGAAATTGTGGCTCGTACAAATCATGGTTTTAATCCGGGATATGTAAAAGCTGGTCGAGATGCAACTGTTTCATGGGGTGGCCCAGATTTTAAGTTTAAGAATAACAGAGATTATCCTATTAAAATAGTTTGCTCTGGTACGGGTGGAAAGATTAATTTTCAAATCTTTGGTATGAAAACAGATAATGATTATGAAGTGGAGATTGAATCTAATGTAGTTCAAACCATTGCTTATAAAACGGTTTATCAGAATGATAGCTCTTTAGCAAAAGGAAAAACAAAGGTAATTCAAAGTGGCTCTAATGGTTGCAAAACAGAAACTTATAAAATCTTGAAGAAGGATGGCAAAGTTGTTTCTAGAACTTTATTATCCAAAGATACATACAATCCTCACAATAAAGTTGTAGCTAGAGGAACCAAATAGTTTTAAAACACACAATCCTTTTATGGCATTGTGTGTTTTTTATTATTCTTGATTTTGATTTGTATAATGAATAAAATCGCCACACTTTACTAGTGTAACGATTTTGTTGTGGTGCGCCTGGAGGGATTCGAACCCCCGACCTTCCGGTTCGTAGCCGAACACTCTATCCAACTAAGCTACAGACGCATTACATGTTTCTATTATATATTGTATTTCATTTTATTTCAATAGAATTTTAAAAATTTTTCAAAAAAGTCTTGAAAATGTAAATAATTTGTGCTATTATATATTAGCGTTGATAATAAATATTTCGAGGTGTGGCTCAGTTGGTAGAGCGCGTGGTTTGGGACCATGAGGCCGCAGGTTCGATCCCTGTCACCTCGACCATTTTTTATAGAAATTACTCAAAAAATGGTAATTTCTTTTTTTTTGCTTCAAAATAGCCACTTTCAGCTATATATCAGCTTTTGGAACTATTTACAAAAGTGCATAACTTTATCCGAAAATATCTAAAAATATCCCATAATATTTCACAGTTGCATTATAATTGCATTATAATTTTTCTA
>CALXAS010000095.1 GCA_944386315.1 uncultured Clostridia bacterium
TTATCTTCAAATTCGCCAGATACTTGTTTCATTAGTTCTTTTACATCTAAGATTTCCATATTTAATTTTATATTTCCAGAAGATGCTTTAGAAGCCTCTACTAAATCTTCTGTTAGTCTTTTTAGTCTTTGTGATTTATTATCTAATACTTCTAAATATTCTTTTGCTTTTTCACTTGGCATTTCTTCTTTTTTTAGCAAGTCTACATAGTTAATAATAGATGTCAGTGGTGTTTTGATGTCATGAGATACATTGGTAATTAATTCTGTTTTCATTCTTTCACTTTTCAAACTTTTTTCTACTGCACTTGAAAAACCTTTTGCAATATCATTCACATAAGTTGCCATCTGTTTGAATTCTTTATCTAATTTTTGAGTATCCAGAACAACTTCTTCTTTTCCTTCATAAATATCTTTTAGTGCTTGCTCTATTACCTTTATTTGTCTCATATATTGGGCAATTTTATAAAAGGAAAATCCCCAAAAGATTGGTAACAATATTATCCAGAATCCATCATGGAAGAATAAGACGATAAGGAAACTAATTATAATAATTCCTACATAAACAATGGCTACCTTGCTCATGATAGAGGTATTAGAGAAAATAAGGTTCTCCATATTTCTTTTTATCCAACGATAAATTTTGGCAATCCATAATTCTTTAAATAGTGTTTTTGCTTTTAATCTTTTTATAGTCGTTGTTGCTAAAGTTGCTAAGATGACATAACCAACAAAATAGCTAATGATACTAAGCGATAAAAATACCATATTTAAACTTGTACTTGTTACAGCATTGGCCACTACCATTACTATTCCTAAAAGGAGAAATGCAATGATACATACTAATTCATAGGAAATTTTATCTAAAGAATTTAAATAAATTCCTTCTACTCCTTTTTTATGACCTATAGACCAAATTAAGTACGTAACAATTAAGATGAGTAATACACTTGTAATTGGTATAGCATACATTGGAACCTCTTTTAGTCCAATCATAGTGTCATAAAGTGTTTTTTCTAAATAGTAACCATTTCCTACTTCTACCTGTTCTTCGTCAAAATCAATGTAGAATTCTACTCCCAATTGCTTTAATTGCTCTAATTGGTCTAATCCATAATCATAACGTATATTATATTCGTTAATTTTTTCTATGTCGGTTTGTATAGTCTCACCTTCATAATACCAGTAGTATTTTCCTTGTTTTATATTTTCTATTTCTTGTGCATAATCATCCGTTTTTATATTGGTAAATAACATTTGGTTTTGTCTATCTACAATAATAAAACGAAAATATTGATAAAATCCGCTATAGTAATCTGGTGATTGGTAATAAATTTCTTCCTCTCCATCTTGTATTAAAGAATAACTCGTATCACTCACTTGAAAAGGAATATCTCCATATATGTTCTCTAGGCTATAATAAATGCTGCGGATTCTTCCATAGTAATTATCTGCAAAATTAGTAGTTTGATAGTAATCATTTACTGTCATATCATAAGTATTTTCATTTTGAAAAGATAAATAAACACTACTAAGCAATAATATTAAAAATAAGATAGGTGCTAATACATAGCATAATACTTTTAAACCAGCAGATTGTTTTAATTTTTCCACATTTTCTCCTTTCTCTATTCTTCTATTTTTTCTATTTTATATCCAATTCCCCAAATGACTTTTAGATATTTTGGCTCTTTTGGGTTAATTTCTATTTTTTCTCGAATGTGCCTTATATGTACAGCAATTAAATTCTCCGCTCCGTAAGCTTCGTCTTCCCATACATTTTCATAAATTTGTTCTATTGAATATACTTTTCCTTTGTTTTTTAATAAAAACTTTAGAATATTATACTCTGTAGGAGTTAGCTTTACTTCTTTTCCTTCTACTGTTACTTGTTTTGTGCTGTCATCTATCCTTAACTGTCCACTTTTGTAAATATAGTCTTGTTCTTCTTCCTTTTTACTTAAAGAACCCAAGGAAGTATACCTTCTAATTTGAGAATTCACTCTTGCAATTAGTTCCAATGGATTAAAAGGTTTTGTAATATAGTCATCTGCTCCTGTATTTAAGCCTTCTATTTTATCATAATCTTCTGATTTCGCAGAAAGCATAATAATAGGAATTCCCTTCTCTTTTCTTACCTCTTTGGCTACTTGCATACCATCCATTTCCGGCATCATAATATCCAGTATTAGCAAATGAATTTCTTTTTCTTTAATAATTTGCATCGCTTGCTTTCCATTATAAGCTTTTTCTATTTCATATCCTTCTCTACTCAAATAAATTTCAATTGCTTTTACAATTTCTTTATCATCATCACATATTAAAATACGGTACATTTCTTTTGCCCCTTTCTTAGACATTTTCTAGTATAGCATAGTTTTCTTAAGAACCAAGTATAAATTTTATTAACATTTTATGAATGCGAACATCTGCCAAAAAAACTACCCCTTTTGGCATTACATCAAAGGGAAAAGCCCTGAACTTTAAGGAACGTCCCTATTGTTCAAAGCTTTTATTTTTCTACTGCGGTAGTCTATATATTCATCTAAAGACACTTTTATAATAGCACTTATTGGTACGGATAAGAAGATTCCTAACATTCCAAAGTAAGCACCTCCCACTGTTACTGCAAATATGACTAACAATGGATTTATTTTTAAGGAGTTTCCTACTATTTTTGGGTTAATAATATTAGCATCCACTTGCTGTAAGATGATAACCACTATTAACATTAGAATGGTTTGTTCTATTCCTCCTGTGAAGAAGGTAATAATTCCTGCTATTACTACTGCTATAATAGCTCCAATATATGGTATCATATTGAATAGTCCTATCATAAATCCCAATAATGGCGCATATTTTACTCCCATGATACTCATAGCAATGGAGGTAAGTATTCCTACCACAATAGCATCTATGAATTGCCCTGCTAAAAATTTGAAAAATATTTGATTAGAGCGGTTAAAATATTTATCCATATTTCTATAAATTTGAGGCTTAAAGGTTACTCCTGCTAGTTTTTTAAAGAATTGTATAATGCTTCTTCTACTAATTAATAAATATACGGACACGATAATGGCCACAAAAGTATTCACAATGCCATTTGCAAAACTAACTGCTCCCTGCAAATATTGTGTTAAGGCTTCTACATTTAAAATTTCTTTGATATCTATGTTTTGAATAGCATTCATAATTCCTGTCATTACATTTGTTTTAAAGAAGTTATCTTCTGGCAAATTGTTGATTGCACTAACTGCCATATCGTAATAGGTATGGAAATTATTAGCTAAATCTATAACACTATCTATAATTGGTGGAATAATCCATGTAAATAACAATATAATTAACAACAAAGTAATAAGATATACTGTAATGACACTAAATGTTCTTGCTTTTTTGCGAACCCATTTATTTTTTGTTTTTTTATAGAACTCTTCTACTTTCCTGCATGGCAAGTATAAGATATAGGCAATTAAAAGTCCTATAAAAAATGGTGCTAGCACTTGGAATAGAGTACCAATCCAGTTTGTAATTTCTCCAAAATTATCAAATATTTTATAGACAAAAATGACAGCTACAGCAAAAGTAAACCAATACAGCCATTTTGTCCATGTTCTAGGCTTTTTTTCCAATTCTCTTCTCTCCTTATTCTTTAAAGATTTTCTATTTCTATACCAACTGGGCAATGGTCGCTTCCCATTACCTCCGCATAGATTTTACTATCTTTTATTTTGTTTTCTAATCGTTTCGATACAATAAAATAATCGATTCTCCATCCTACGTTTTTTTCTCTTGCATGAAACATATAGGACCACCAAGTATAAGCATCTGTCTTTTCTGGATATAAATAACGAAAGGTATCTGTAAATCCAGAGGATAGCAATGCCGTCATTTTATTTCTTTCTTCATCCGTAAATCCTGCACTATGATGATTGGTTCCTGGATTTTTTAAGTCTATCTCCTCATGTGCCACATTAAAATCTCCACAATAAATGACTGGTTTTTTCTTATCTAAATTTATTAGATATTCTCGAATAGTATCTTCCCAAACCATACGATAGTCTAATCTCTCTAATTCTCTTTTGGAATTTGGTGTATAACAATCTACAAAATAGAAATTTTCGTATTCTAGTGTGATAACTCTTCCTTCTGTGTCATGCTCTTCTACTCCTATTCCATAGGTTACTTGCAATGGTTTCTTTTTAGTGAATATGGCTGTTCCGGAATATCCTTTTTTTATAGCACTATTCCAATATTGTTCATATCCTTCTAATGCAAGGCTTACCTGTCCTTCTTGTAATTTGGTCTCTTGCAGTGCAAAAATATCGGCATCTATTTCTTGGAAAAAGTCCATAAATCCTTTATTTAAAGCTGCTCTTAATCCATTTACATTCCATGATATGCATTTCATGCTTTCTTTATCCTCCATTATATTCTCTTACTATTTCTCTCATACTAGCTTTGACAATATGCTTTTTTCTGTTTTTATTTTACTATAAAACGGTAGATAAATCAATATTTATACAAAATGTCGTATATTTTCGTTGTTTTAATGTTATGCTACCAAAAAAATAACTCTAGGATAATCCTAAAGCTATTTTTCCTTATTTGCAATTTAAGGAACGTCCCTAAATTGCATTAAAATTCATATATATAACATTCTAAATTTCTTCTACCAAATTGTAAACATTCGCTATGAGTCGACATGAAAATGTCTATTTTATTATTGGAAATGGCTCCTCCTCTATCTTGTACTACAAACCATCCTCCATTTGGCTTATTTTTAAAATATGGAATATAAATAATCGTTCCTATTTTATAGCCTTTTCCTGCTGCAATAGTATACCATGGAGATGCTTTTGCTCCTGAAGAAGTAATTCCATTTGTTTTTCCACAACATTTTACACAAGCATCATAAGCAGATGTGTTCATTGTTTTTACAGTTGGTGTAATGCCTTCTACTTTTTTAGCTAAACTAGAAGAAGCTGTAAGTGCAGGATTGGTAGTTGCAGTTCTTTCTGCACCTCTTGATGTTACTTGCACAGTTCTTACTTGTACAATTTTATCTACTGGTTCTTTTATGATAGTAGAACAGATTTCTGTTCTTTCTATTTCTACATCATTTTGATATTTTACTTTATATTTTACTTCTTTT
>CALXAS010000096.1 GCA_944386315.1 uncultured Clostridia bacterium
TAAAATGATTATGAATGACTATGTAATCAAGTATTGTGCTGATTCAAAAGTGATTCATTCACATAATTTTACGTTAAAACAACTCTATGACCGTTATTATTTGACGGGAAAATTTTTTAAAGAAAATGATTATTTAAACCAATATAAAGTAAACAACAGTGGTTTTGCTATGGCAAAATATGTTCTAAAAAGAGCCTTACAAGAAAAAAATGGAAAGGTATTAATTCAGTTCTTACCCAATATGAGTGCAAGATTTTTGGGAATGAAAATGGGAAAAATGGCGAAAGGAAAAGAAAAGGGATAAAAAATGGACAAACCAATTAGAGTTTTAAATATGGTTCCAATTATGCAAACGGCAGGAATAGAAAATTTTATTATGAATTTATATCGAAATATAGATAGAGAAGCGGTTCAATTCGATTTTATCGTTCATAGTTTAAAAGAAGCTGCTTATGACAAAGAAATAGAAGCTTTAGGTGGAAAAATTTATCGTTTTACATATAAAGATGATAAAAATTTTATCAAATATGTGAAAGATTTATTCCACTTTTTTAAAGAACACAAAGAATATAAAATTATTCATGGAAATATGCAAAGTATGATGCCAGTCTATTTGTGGGTAGGAAAAAAATGTGGTGTACCAGTACGTATTGCGCACAGTCATAATAGTAGTTATGAAAAAAGCAAAAAAGGTTTTACCTTGCATCTATTAAGTAAGTTTACTAAATATGTAGCTAATGTCCGTTTTGCCTGTTCAAAAGAGGCAGCAGAGTACTTATTTGGAAAAAAGACCTATGAATTTATTCCTAATGCCATAGATGTGGAAAAATTTCATTTTCAAGAAGAAATAAGAAAACAAGTGAGAAAAGAATTAGAAATACCAGATGATAGTATAGTAATAGGACATGTAGGAAGATTTGATTTGCAAAAAAATCATATCAGATTAATCGATATTTTTGCCGAAGTTTCTAAAAGAGAGCCTAAAGCGATACTACTTTTATTAGGTGGAGGAAGATTAGAAGAAGAAATTAAACAAAAAGTAGAAAGACTACATTTACAGGAAAAAGTAAAATTTTTAGGTATTCGTAAAGATACTAATCGCATGTATTGTGCAATGGACTTATTTATATTGCCATCTTTATATGAAGGACTTCCAGTAGTTGGTATAGAGGCACAAACAGAAGGGTTAAAATGTTTGTTTTCTGATAGCATTTCTAAGGAAACGAACATTACAGGGCAAATTGAATATTTACCTTTGCAAGCATCCGATGAAACTTGGGCTGAAAAGATGCTGCAAATGGCTAAAGAAAAAATAGATAGGGAAAATTCTTACCAAAAAGTAAAAAGTACCAGATTTAATATAAAAGAGAATGCTAAGTATATGAAAGATTTATATATACGTTATCAAGAGAAGGGAGTTTAATAAAATGCAAACCATTATTTTCTATGCGATAGTAGAGATAATAGCTATTGCTCTTTTTGCACTTGCCAATAAGTGGAGAGAAAAGAGAAAAGAAATCACCTTTTTTAAAAAGTATAAGGTGAATGTTAAAATGTGTATATTACCACTTGTACTTTCTTTTTTAGTACTATTTTCTTTAATTGCTCTAAGAGATGAAACAGTGGGAACAGATTATAGAACTTATATTGATGCTTATAATAAAATAGCAGATGGAACATTAAATGAAAGAGAAAGTTCGTGGTTAGGCATTGGATTTCAGTGGACAAGTAAGTTATTTAGTCTTGTATTTGGAAATAATTATGTAATTTATTTTGCAACTCTTGGCTTTTTTACTTTATTTTTGTTTTATAAAGCATTTTGGGAAAATAGTAAAATGCCAGCTTTTAGCTTATTTGTTTTAATAAGTTTTTGCTTGTATTATCAAATGTTTAATCAATTTAGGCAAATGTTTGCCATTGCAATGGGATTGTATGCTATAAAGTACATAAAAGACAGGAAGATAATTCCTTATATTATTTGTATTTTAATAGCTACGAGTTTCCATACTTCGGCAATTATACTACTACCTTTCTATTTTATTGCTAATTTAAAATTAGGCAAGAATTTATTTATAGCCTATGGTGTATTAGCTGTTGTTGCCTTCTTTTCTTTTGATATTTTAAAGGCAGTTTTGCAAAATACCTATTATGGACAAATCTATTTTGGCTCTAATTATGATATAGGAGGAAAAACAAGTTCTATTTTTAATCTTGTGTTCCGATTAGGCTTATTAGGTGCTTGCCTTGTTTTCTATCCTAAAATGATAAAAGCGGATGAAAAAAACAAAATTTTATACCATATGGCTATCATATGTACTATATTGCAAATTATAACAGTACGTTCTTATATATTTGGAAGATTAACCACTTATTTCTTTATTTTCTACTGTTTACTAATTCCAGAAATTATAGATACTGTGTTTAAAGGAAAAAAATGGGTAATAGTGGCTAGTGTCATCATTTTATGTATGTACCATGGTATTTATTTTACTTCTAGTTCTGCAGAACAAAGTGGATATACGCATTATCAATTTTTAATGCAAGAAGTAAAAGAAGAGGTAAAAGAATAAAAAAATACAAAATAGAAGCAGAAAGGAATAAACCAATGATTCGTATATTGCAAGTAGTAGGTGGTTTAGATAGAGGAGGAGTGGAAACACTTTTCCTAAATATTTATAAAAATATTGACAAAAAGCGTTTTCAATTTGTTTTTTTATGTTATGGAAATGATCCTTTTGATTATGAGGAAGAAGTATTAAAATTAGGAGCTAAAATTGTTCGCCTACCACAGCCGAAAAATCCGTTTACACATATAAAACAAGTAGAAGAAGTAATTCGAAAAGAGAATATTTCTATTGTACATTCTCACACTTATTATAATTCTGCCTTTATTATGATGGCAGCAAAAAGATGTGGTGTAAAGTTAAGAATTACACATTCTCATAATACGAAGGATAATAAGCCTCAAAATTGGAAACGTAAAATGTATGCCTATATTTGTAAAAAATTAATTCGTTTTTATACAACAGATTTCGTTGCATGTGGGCAAGAAGCAGGGGAGGCACTATTTGGAAAGAAAAAGTCTTTTAAAATAGTACATAATGGAATTGCCATAGATGCTTTTCGATGGAATGAGAAGGTAAGAAGGGAATATAGAGAGCAGTTCCAAATTCCAGAAGACCAAATAGTAATAGGTCATGTAGGAAGATTTCAAGAACAGAAAAATCATAGTTTTTTGATAGATATTTTCAAAGAGTATACAAAATTAAATTCTAATACAAAATTGTTTTTGATTGGTACAGGAGAATTACAAGAAACAATAAAAAACAAAGTGAAAGAAGAAAAATTAGAAAATAAAGTAGAGTTTTTAAATTCTAGAAATGATGTTGCATCTTTATATCAAATGATGGATTTATTTTTATTTCCATCTTTATATGAGGGATTACCAGTTACCTTGGTAGAAACGCAAGTAGCAGGGCTTAAGTCTTTGGTAAGTAATCATGTAACAAAAGAAGTAAAATTTACAAATGCAATAGAGTTTTTTGATTTAGAAAACCATACAGCAAAACAATGGGCGGGAAAAATAATGCAAATGAATTTACAAAGATTAGATGAGACAAAAGAAATAGAAAAATGCCCATATGATATCCAAGTAGTAACAAAAGATTTAGAAGATTGGTATATAGACAAACTAGAAAAGGCAAAGGAAGGAAAAAAATGAAAAAAATATTATTATTTGATACTTCACAGGGAACCAAAAATTTAGGCGATTTTATTATTATGGATGCAATTCATAAACAGTTACAGTTTTTATTAGAAAACAACTTTGTGATTAGCTACCCTACGCATATGCCAATTTTGCATAGTTATCAAATGCTAAGAAAAAATGAAGTGAGCAAAGCTTGCAGGGAAGCAGATTATAAGTTTTTGTGTGGGACAAACTTATTTGCGCATAATTTATTACATATCACTTTAGGATGGAATATTAATTTAATAGATGCTAAAAATTATGAAGGTTCTATCAGTATAGGATGTGGATCAGTTCCATCGGATAAAAAAATAAACAGTTATACAAAAGCAGTTTATCACAAAGCTTTAAACCATGAAGTAGTTCATTCTACTAGGGATGAAAGAACAAAGGATTTTTTGGAGAGTTTAGGCTTTCAAGCGATAAATACAGGTTGCCCAACTACCTGGAGCTTAACAGAAGAATTTTGCAAAGAAATACCAAAAGAAAAAGCAAGTAATGTAGTCTTTACTTTAACGGACTACAAACAAGATGAACAAAAAGATGAAATGCTTTTGCAATTATTATTAGAAAATTATGAAAATGTGTATTTCTGGCCACAAGGAGATGCGGATTACGATTATTTTAGAAAAATGAAAAATGCTGATAAAGTAAAGCTATTAGGAGCAAACTTAGCATCTTATCATCATTTACTAAGTAACGATGCTTTAGATTTAGATTATGTAGGAACTAGATTGCATGCAGGTATTTACGCTATGCAACATAAGAGAAGAAGCATTATTATTAATGTGGATAACCGTGCAAAAGATATGGCTAGGACTTACGGTCTTCACATCATAGAAAGAGAGCAGATACAAGATGTGCCAAATTATATAAAACAAGAGATAGAAACTAATATAAAATTAAATGTAGAAAATATAAAAAAATGGAAACAACAATTTGAGAAATGTGAGGAAGAAAAATGATTAGTATAGTTATGTTGGTACATAATGCCAAAAATTTTACAAAACACTCTATTAAAACTTTAAAAAAGACGGTAGGAGAGCAAGAATACGAATTAATAGTGGTAGATAATGATTCTAACCGTGGTACAAAAAACGCATTATTATCTTTACAAAAGAAAGGTATGATTGAGAAGTTATTATTCTTAAAAGAAAATACTTTTTTTGCAAAGGGAAATAATATTGGAAGTAAACTATGTAGCGATAAAAGTGATTACATTTTACTTTTAAATTCAGATGTAGAAATACGTAATAAAAAATGGTTAGATATTTTAGTAAAACA
>CALXAS010000097.1 GCA_944386315.1 uncultured Clostridia bacterium
TTACTTTAGAATTAGCACAATACTTTATTGTATACCCATTTGTAATTAATTTATAAGCAATATACATATCTTCACTAATTGGTAAATCTTTTCCATCATATCCTTTTAGTTTTAAAAAGACATCTCTTTTCATAGCAGAAGAAGCATCTGAAAAGAAGAACGCTTTTAATTGCATCTTCTCTATATCCTTTTTTGTTTGATAAAAAGATACCTCTGGATAATTCAATTCTCTTGTATACTTTTCGATAGATTGATTTTCACATATTTGATTACTATAAGAAGCAACACATTTACCTTCTATAATGTCTTTCGTTAGGTAATAAAGCCAAAGTGTATCTTGAATGACAACATCTTGTGTAATAAATACTACAATATCAGCTGTACTCTCATATACTGCCTTTTCTCTTACCTTGCTATGAGAAAAATCTTTTTTCTCAATTGTAGTATATTGTGCTCCGTATCTTTTTTAATAGCGTTTCTGTATTATCCTTACTTTTCGTTAAAATATAATGAATTTGATTTAAATTTACCTTCTCTTGTTTCTTAATAGATTCATTTAAACTCTCTATATATTTTTCAGCACCATATAGTGGACATATTACATCAATTGTCATAATACTTCTAAGCCCCTTCTTTTTGAAAAATTTTCAAGAATGTTTTTATAATTAATTTGATATCAAACCATGTACATTTATCTTGAATATAGGCTACGTCCATTTGCGTTCTTTCTTCAAAATCAATGTCATTTCTACCATTTACTTGCCAATATCCTGTAATTCCTGGTTTAACTGTAATAATCGTATCATAATTCTCTCCCATATCTTCCTTTTCTCTTGGCAAATATGGTCTTGGTCCCACTAAACTCATATCTCCTTTAAGCACATTAATAAATTGTGGAAACTCATCAATGCTAAATTTTCTAATAATATTTCCTATTTTGGTAATGCGAGGATCCTCTTTCAACTTTTTATACTTTTTATATTCTTTTCTAGCTTCTTCGTTTTGTGCTAAATACTCCTCTAATTTTTTATCGGCATCCACTACCATAGAACGATATTTATATAAACGAAATTGCTTACCGTTTTTCCCAATTCTTAATTGTTCATAAAAAAGAGGACCATCATTTTCTTTTGTAATTAGTCTTCCTAGCCAAATTACTATTGTAATAGGAATTAAGAATACAACTCCTATTAAACCTCCTACAATATCTATTCCTCTTTTTACTATATTATATATTCTTTCTTTATAACTACTTTTCTTTTCATTTTCTGTGGTAGTTTTTATATTTATCACTTCTAAATTTTCTCTTAAAATCACATTATCATTTGCGATATTGGAACTCATAATATTCCCCTCCATTTACTTGTTTTATTATATAATTATGTCGTATTGTTGTCAACTCTTTTGTCATATTTTCAGTAATCTTGTAGTATTTTCTTAAGAGTATTTTCCATAATTTTCTTATGTCAAAAACAGGTATTTTTCTCTATAAGCATACAAAAAGACAGTCTTTTTTGTAGACTGTCTTTTTATAAATTCTAAAAAATTAGAAAAAATTTCTAGTACATTTTTTATTGATATCCTGTCTTTTTAATAATACTATCACTAATTTCTTGTACAGTAGCTGTTGGTGTATAATTTTCTTCTCCAAACAATTCCTCATGTAATCTCGTTACATTTTCTTCTAGAGTAACTGGTACTCCATACCATGCAGAAAGTGTAATTCCTTTTGTTTCATATGGCCAGCCAATACTATCTGTAACTTTAAAGTTCATCATATCTGGAATTAATGCAATAATATCATTTGCTTCAATATTCGTATATACTTTTGGTAAAATGACATCTAGGAAATTATTAATTTCTCCAATACTCTTCGTTTTAATCTTTTGAAGCATTGCTGTTAATACATCTCTCATGCGTTCTGTTCTTTTGTAGTCTCCTCCTGCTGTATAACGAATTCTAGAGTAAGCAACTGCTTGCACACCATCTAACGTTTGCATACCTGTTTTTGTAATATGTTTGGAAGCAATTCCTGTCGAACTGGAGGTAGAATCTATATATTCATTGATATACTGAATTTCTGATTGTTCTATATTAATATCCACACCACCTAATAAATTAACAGCTTCTGCTACTAAATCAAAATTTACCGTAACAAATTCTTTAATATTTAAGTCTAAGTTTGTATTTAAGGTACTTAGTGCTAAAGGTGCTTCTCCATAAGAATATGCATGTGTAATTTTGTCTAAACCATGTCCTTCTATTTGCACATAGGTATCTCTATAAACAGAAAGTAATTTTATTTCCTTTGTTTTGTTATTGATACTAGCAATAATAATACAATCGCTTCTATTTCCTCTACCTAAGTTATCATCTCTACTATCTACACCAAATAAAGCAATATTTCGATAACCAGATAAGTTTTCTTCTACTTGTGTATCAATATTTAATTCTTCCTCATTAATTGCTACTTGTTGCATCTTTCCAAACTTATCTGCTATATACCAATAAGCGCCACCTAGAACGCCTGCTATAATAATCACCAAAGTTAATACAACAATACCAAATATTTTTAAGCCCTTTCTTTTTTTCTTTGGTTTTTCTGTATATGTTTTTGCCTCTTTTTCTCCGTAATTATTTGCATGTTTTCCTGCCATTTTCTTTCGTCCTCCTTTTTATCTACTTTTCTTTTTTGCAGAAAAGAAGTGCTAAAATAAAATATATTTTTTATTTTAACACTTCCCTTTTCATTTGTCCATGTTCTTAGACAGAAAATTTATACTTTTTTCCAAAACCAGTCTAAACTATTATCAATACTTTTCTTTTTTGTTGCTTTCGCCTCAATATCATCAATCCATAAATAAGAAAAGAAAGATAAAAAGATAAATACAAAGTCAACAGCAATACTAATAGCAATATTAGAAATAATTTCTTTCATAGAAGCTTCCATTGCATACAATTCTATTGCATGACTTACCAACAAAGTTAAAAATACTAATAACATGATACATGGTATAAAACTTTTTTTCGTTTCTTTTCCTAACCATACAATAAGTACAAATAATACTAAAGCTACTAATACAGCAAATGGTTCTGTAAAATTAATTAATGGTGGTACCATTTTTATTTCCTCCTCTTTTGTTTTATTTTCTTCTTTGATTATATCATAGTGAAAAAATATTGCAAGATACTTTTTCGTAATTTTTCAATATTTTTATCCAAACCATCCAAAAAAGCCTTTTTTCTTAATTTCTATAGGTGTTTCCATATCTTCTATGACAGTATTTTCTATCACTGCCTTTGGATATACTGTAGTGAATATTTTTCTTTGCTCTTCCCCAATAATAGCATCTACTTCTTCTATTGCCTGTGGTATTCTTGGATAGATCGTATTTGGTCTATGTGTATCTGATCCTAATAGATGTACCATTTGATGTTCTAATAGTTTTTTCATGGTTTCTTTTGGCTCTTTTCCGTAAATTCCCAATATACTACCATAATTACACTGCATTAACACACCATCTTCTATCAAAGGTATTAGTTTATTTGGGTTTTTTTGAATATAAGGATATCTTTCTGGGTGTGCCAAAATCGGCACTCTATCTTGTTCTAGTATCTGATACACTACCTCCGTTATATTAAGTGGTTCTGCATTAATTGGCAATTCAAATAACACATAGCGGCTTTCGTTTAAAGTAGTAGCTTTTTCTTCTAATAATTCATTGATGCGGTTTGTAATATAGATTTCATTTCCTTGAAGAATTTGCACATCTATTGGCATCTTTTCTTGAATTTGTTTCATTTTCTCTGCAATCACATTTTTATCGCATTCGTAATATTCTTCCATATAATGAGGTGTAACAATAATGGTATCAAACCCCACCTCTTTTGCTTCTTGTATCATAGCAATAGATTGCTCTATTTCTTTTGCACCATCATCCACTCCAAATATAATATGAGAATGTACATCTATCATATGCTATTCTCCTTTTTTCAATTTTTCTCTTTCCTCTTCCAAATAGTCGTTCATTTGCTTAATTAATTCTTCTGGCGATTTTAGCCCTTCCGAAGAAGTAGAAGTACTTTGAGCAGTATTCACTGGCTTTGTAGCTTCTTGTCCATCTTTTTCAAAATCATAAATGCTAGAAGTTTTTGGCTTTGTTTCTTCTCTATTTTGTTTTAAAATTTCTTTTGCCTTATTTTTTGTTTCCAATTTCATACGCTCAATTCTCAATTGTTCTTCCTGCTTTGCACTTGCTTTTTTAATTGGTGCCTTGTTACTAGTTTTTGGTGTTCTTTGCGCCGTTACATTACTACTTCCATAATAGTAAGAAGAATAATATTCTTTTTGTGTTACAGGCATTTTGTTGATAACAACCCCTGCAATTCTTCCTCCTACATTTTCTATATCCTTTTTTACTTTTTCTAAGGCATCCATTTTTGTCTCTTTATAAGCTGTCACAATTAAGGTAGTATCTACATAACGAGAAACAATCACAGCATCTGTTACCAAATCACTTGGTGTCCCATCAAAAACAATTAAATCACATACTTGCCCTAAAGTTTCTATAGCATCTGGTAATAATCCGGAAACTAATAATTCTGATGGATTTGGTGGAATATTTCCTGCTGGTATCAAATATAAATTTTTTACCTCTGTTTCTTTAATATATGATAAAATATTATTATCACTTTCTTCGCCATTAGAATTTACACCCGATAAAAAGTTAGAAAGTCCTGGTGTTGGAGCCACACCAAAAATAGAAAATTGTATTCCCTTTCTCATGTCACAGTCTATTAAAATTACTTTTTTCCCTGCTTGTGCGAAAGTAACTGCCAAATTAGCAGATACCCAGCTTTTTCCCTCAGAAGGAGATGTGCTTGTTACTAATAAAGATTTTAGTCCTCTTTTTGTATTCATAAATTGTATATTTGTTCTTAATGTTCTAAAAACTTCTGAAACAGGAGATTTTGGTTCTTTAAAGGTAATAATCTCTTTTTTCATTATTTTCT
>CALXAS010000098.1 GCA_944386315.1 uncultured Clostridia bacterium
TTTTGAAATGGCTTCTAATAGTAAAGGAATTACTGGTGAAAGATTATTACAAATCCTAGAAAGTAGATTAGATAATGTTGTATATAGATTAGGATATGGAAGTTCTAGAGCACAAGCAAGAATGTTAATTACACATGGAGCCTTTGAAGTAAATGGACATAAAGTAGATATTCCATCTTACTTAGTAAAAGCTGGTGATGTTATAAAAGTAAGAGACATTAGAAAAGATAATGGGGCTATCAAATTAAATGTAGAAGAAAATGCAGCAAGACCAGTTCCAGCTTGGCTAGAAAAAGATGCAGAAACTTTAAGTGGTAAAGTGGTAAGACTTGCATCTAGAGAAGAAGTAGATCTTCCAATTGAAGAACATTTAATCGTAGAGTTTTACTCTAAATAATAAGATAGAAATATCTTTTAAAAATGTATATTATATTTTGAGAAGTATAGTAATAGGGGAAAAGAAAAAAGAAAATGGGCATGAAACTAACCTTACGTATACGACTTCTAAAAATAGGAGGTAAAAATGATAGAATTTGAAAGACCAAATATTAAATGCTTAGAGATAGATAACGAAAATAATTATGCGAAATTTGTTTGTGAACCATTAGAGCGTGGTTATGGAGTAACAATAGGAAATTCTTTAAGAAGAATTTTACTTTCTTCCTTACCAAGTGCTGCTATCACAAGCGTAAAAATAGAAGGCGTAGTTCATGAGTTTTCTACTATACCTAATGTAGTAGAAGATGTACCAGAGATAATTGTGAATTTAAAACAAGTTAGATTAAAATTACATGATAATGAAGAAAAAAGCATCAGAATAGACTTTAAAGGAGAAGGAGAGGTAAAAGCAGGAGATATTATTACAGACAGTACTGTAGAAATCTTAAATCCAGATTTACATATTGCTACTTTATCAGAAGGAGCACACCTTCAAATAGAAATGACAGCTAATATGGGAAGAGGATATAATTCTGCTGAAAAGAATAAAAAAGATAATCAACCTTTAGGAGTTTTACCAATTGACTCTATCTATACACCAGTAAAGAAAGTAAACTATGCTGTAGAAAATACAAGAGTTGGACAAAATATCGATTATGATAAATTAACCATCGAATTATGGACAGATGGAAGTTTAGCTCCTTATGAAGCATTAAGCTTAGCAGCAAAAGTAATGACAGGACATCTAGAATTATTTATCGATTTATCAGAGACTGCTAAAAATACGCAAGTAATGATAGAAAAAGAAGAAAATAAGAAAGAAAAAGTATTAGAAATGTCAATTGAAGATTTAGAATTATCTGTAAGATCATTCAACTGCTTAAAGAGAGCTGGAATCTCTACAGTAGAAGATATTACAAATAAGACAGAAGCCGAAATGATGAAAGTGAGAAATTTAGGAAAGAAATCCTTAGACGAAGTAACTTATAAATTACATTCTCTAGGATTAGACTTTGCTAAAGAAGAAGAGTAAAATTAGAAAAAGGAGGAAACAAAGTTGGCAACGAATAGAAAATTAGGTAGAACAACAGACATTCGTTTAGCTATGCTAAGAAGTCAATTAACAGATTTAATTTTGCATGAAAAAATAGAAACAACAGAAGCTAGAGCTAAAGAACTAAAAGCAATGGCAGATAGTATAATTGCTTTAGCGGTCAAAGAAAAAGATAACTTCGAAAAAGTAAAAGTAAAAGTAGTAAAAGCAAAACTAGATAGCAAGGGAAATAAAGAAACAGAACTTGTAAAAAGCAAAAATGGTAAAGAATATTTAAGAGTTGTAAAAGAAGAAACAACTGAAGAAAGACAAAAAGATATGCCATCTAGATTAAATGCAAGAAGAAAAATGATGAAAATGCTTAATAAAGTAAAAGATGAAAAAGGAAATAACATTGATTTACCTGCTAAATTATTTAATGAAATAGCACCAAAATACGAGGGAAGAGTTGGTGGATATACACGTATTATCAAAACAGGACCACGTAGAGGAGATGCAGCAGAAGTAGTTATTTTACAATTAATATAAAAAAAATGAACTTTGGGGACGTTCCTTAAAGTTCATTTTTTCGTTCCTAAAAACATTTTAAAAACGTATTTATACGTATAAAATAAGATAAAAAATGTAAAAACCACCTATTTTAGTGCATGCTTAAAAAAAGTATCCTCTATAGCGGATTTTTCATTAAGATACCCTATTTTATGCCTTTTTTAATTCTAAATTTCTTTCTTCAAAAAATTTTTCAATAGGAATTTCTAATACATGACTAATTTTCCATAAAGTATAAATGCTGATACCTTGGTGAATATGTGTGCTTTCTAAATTTCCAATTAGGGAAGTAGAAACGTCTACCTTTTCAGCCAAATTTTCTTGCGTCATTTTTCCTTTTTCTAAACAGTATAATTTACGATAATATTTTACATTTTGACCAATAACATAAAATAATTCTGTTTGTTTTGCTTCGTCTAATTCGTCCATTTTTTACTCCTTTTCCTAGTATCATTCATGATAATATTTTCTCACGAATGTAAGAAAAAACAATATATTTGAAATGATATAATATCACCAAAAATGATAAATAAAGAACTTTTAAAGAGCTATAAGTTAATATTTACACAGTAGGAAGATAAACAAAATTTTGTAAAAAAATAAGAAAATGTATTGACAAAACAAAAATTCGATGTATAATAAAAACATACAAACATAAATTTGTATGGAGGTAATAAATGATTACAACAATACATATTAAAAATATAGGAATTATAGAAGATATTACAATTGATTTTAATCAAGGCCTAAATATACTTACAGGGGAAACAGGAGCTGGAAAAACTTTAATGATAGATTCTCTTGCTATATTAGCAGGTGGTAGATTTTCTAAAGAGATGATACGTAAGGGAGAAGAATATTCTTATGTAGAAGCATGCCTTTTTCTACCAAATCATGAAAATGCAATAGAAGGAAATGTGATTATATCTAGAGAAATCTCCACAAATGGAAGAAATATGTGCAAAATAAATGGAAGAATGGTAACTGTAAACGAATTAAAAGCATTTATGAAGTCTGTTATAGATATCCATGGGCAACAGGACAATCAAGTAATATTAGATAAAAGCTCTCATTTAGGATATTTAGATAGCTTTATCGGAGCAGAAATAAAACCATTAAAAGAAGAATATAGAAGGCAGTACAACCAATACTGTGAGATAAATCGATTATTAGCAGAAAATTATGGAGATGAAACAGAAAAAGAAAGAAAATTAGACTTATTAAAATATCAATTAAAAGAAATTCAAGTAGCAGGTTTAAAAGTGGGTGAAGAAGAAGAATTAGAAGAAAAACATAGAAAAATGATGCATGCAGAAAAGGTAATGCAAAACCTAGCAGAAGCAAATGAAGCATTGAGTAATCAAACAATAGACAGTGTAAATATAGCCATTAGAGCATTAGAAAAAATAGAAAAGATAGATAGTAGTTATGCAGAAAAATTAGTAAACTTAAAAAATATCTATTATGAAGTGCAAGAACTAACCAGAGATATTTCTTCTATGCAAGAAGAAGACGAATGGGATGCTAGAGAACAAGAAGCAGTAGAAGAACGATTAGATACTTTATTTTCCTTAAAAAGAAAATATGGAAATAGTATAGAAGCAGTTATGGCATATGCAGAAAAATTAGAGAAACAAATAGAAGAAATAGAAAATATGGATGAAATCAATCAAAAGAGGAGAAAAGAACTAGTAGAAATAGAAAAAACGTTGCAACAATTAGCAGATAAAACGCATGAAATGAGAGAAAAATATGCAAAAAAATTATCTCATTTAGTGAATCAGGAATTATCCGACTTGGAAATGAAACAAGCACAATTTACAGTAGAAATAAAAAGAGAAATCAAATATCAGAAAAATGGAATGGACGAAGTAGAATTTTATATTTGTACCAATGTAGGAGAAGAAGCAAAGCCACTTATCAAAATTGCATCAGGAGGAGAAATGTCCAGAATTATGCTTGCTATTAAGTCAGTTCTTGCTGAAATAGATAGAGTGCCTGTTTTAATTTTTGATGAGATAGATACAGGAATTAGTGGCATAGCGGCCAATGCAGTAGGTCAAAAAATGAAAAAAATAGCAAAATATCATCAGGTATTATGTATTACCCATTTGGCAAACATTGCAGCTAAGGGAGATTATAATTATTATATATCTAAAAAAGTAAAAGAAAATCATACAGTAACACAGATAGAACAATTAAATGAAGAAAGGACATTACAAGAAATAGCAAGAATTGCAAGTGGAGATGTTTCAAAAATATCTATAGAACATGCACAAGCTCTAAGAAAAGCAGTATAAACTTGCAAATAGGGAGAAATAAAAGAAAATTGTAGTAGCAAAATAAGGAAAAAGTAAAATAAGAGGTTTACATTTTCCTTATTTTGCTATATAATAAATACGTAAAATTTGAAAATAAGGAGAGGAAAACAATGGAAAATAAGGAAGAAACAATGCAGTCAGAAGAAGAGTTAAATCAATTATTACAAATAAGAAGAGATAAACTAAATAAATTGAAAGAAGAAGGAAAAAATCCTTTTGAAATTCGTAAATTTAATAGAACACATACCAGTCAAGAAATAAAAGACCATTATGAAGAATTAGAAGGAAAAGATGTTACAATAGCAGGAAGAATGATGGCAAAAAGAATTATGGGAAAAGCATCTTTTTGTCATATTCAAGACGGAGAAGGTAGACTTCAAAGTTATGTAAGCATTAACGAATTAGGAGAAGAAGCTTACAAACAATTTAAAGAAGATGATATAGGAGATATTATAGGAATTACAGGTTTTGTATTTAAAACAAAAACAGGAGAAATTTCTATTCATGCAAAAGAAGTAACTCTACTTAGCAAATCATTAAGACCACTTCCAGAAAAATTTCATGGATTAAAAGATACTGATTTAAGATATCGTCAAAGATATGTAGATTTAATTATGAATCCAGAAGTAAAAAATA
>CALXAS010000099.1 GCA_944386315.1 uncultured Clostridia bacterium
GCATAAGTACTAAATTTAAATCCTTTTGTATAATCAAATTTTTCTACTGCTTTTATTAATCCCATGTTTCCTTCTTGGATTAAATCTAAAAATAGCATGCCTCTTCCTACATATTTTTTTGCAATACTAACTACTAATCTTAAGTTAGATTCTACTAATTTTTGCTTTGCTTCTTCGTCCCCTTCTAACACTCTTTTTGCAAGAGATAATTCCTCGTCATAAGTAAGCAATGGGATTTTTCCAATTTCTCTTAAATACATTCTTACAGGGTCATCTATATTTACCCCATCCATATTATTTAAATCTAATTCTTCTACTGGAATATCTTCTACTTCTTGCAAATCTTCTATATCTGGCTCTTCTAAATCTTCTTGTAAAATATCTACTCCTAAATCTTCAAAAGCATCAAATACTTTATCTATTTGATCTGGATTTGCCTCATCTAATTCTGTAGCAAGTTCTCCATAAGTAATTTTTCCTTTTGTTTTTGCCTTTTCTATAATTTCTTTTACTTTATCTTCTTCTGATTTTTTATTTTCTTCTACTTTTACTTTGCTTTCTTTATTTTCTTCTTTTATTTTGGTGTTTGCTTTTTTAGTTTTTGTTTCTTTTTCTTGATTTTCTATTTCTTTATTTTTGATTACTTCTTTTTTTTCAGTTTCTTTCACTGGATAATCCCTCCTATTTCATTTTTGCTAGGCTTATGATGATATCATTCAATTCTTTTTCCAAACCTTCCACTTCTTCTCTACTTATATTTTTATCTTCTAACTGTTTAATAATTTCATTTCTTCTTTTTATTGTTTTTTCTTTCGTATAACTATTAATTACATCTTCAATACATTTATCCAATTCTGTAATTTCAAAATCATATGCCATAATCCATGATAAATAATTGATGGTTTCTTCGTCTTCAAAACAGTCCAATAATGTAGTACTAATATTACTATTTCCCTTTTCGATTTCTTCATACAATTTTCTTACAATTTCTTGATTTCTTTTTTCTGTAAAATCTTCTGGTGCAATAGTTTGTTTTAAAGGTAGATAGCTTTCCACCGGATAATTAACAAGTAAATATATCATTAAACGCTCTCTTTTACTATCTGCTTGTACTACTTCTTCTTTCTTTTCCGCATGTATTTGTGGTTTAGCACTTTCTAATAGTTTCTTTCCTTGCCCTACTGGTCTTTTTAATTTCTCTATTTCTGCATAAATAGCTTCTTTAGAAATTTGATATTCTCTAGAAATTTTATCTGCATAAACTTCTCTTTCTATTTCATTGTCTATTTGAGAAAGCACTTTTGCAATTTCTTTTAAGAATTTTATTTTATCATTGGTTTGTTCTATATTTAATGTAGCTCGTAGCACTTTTACTTTATATTCTACCAAGGAAATTGCCTTATCTACTTGTTTTTGAAATCTCTCTGGTCCATATTTTACTACAAATTCATCCGGATCCTTAGCACCTTCTATTTGCAATATACGAATATCACATCCCATACTTTGCAAAATTTCTAATCCTCTCATCGTAGCAGCTTGTCCAGCTCCATCTGCATCATAACCGATAATCACTTGTTCACTATTATTACGAAGTAAATGTCCTTGTGCTTCTGTTAAAGCTGTTCCAAGAGATGCTACTGCATTATGTATTCCTCTTTGATGAAGGGAGATTGCATCCATATATCCTTCTACAATAATAATTCTTTTCATTTTGGCTTCTACTCTTTTAGCAACATTTAATCCAAATAAATGCCTTCCCTTACTATACACAATATTTTCTGGAGAATTGATGTATTTAGGTTTACTATCGTCTAATACTCTTCCTCCAAATGCAATGACACGATTTCTAACATCCTGAATAGGAAACATGAGTCTCTTGCGAAAAGAATCGATATATTTGCCATCTGGCATTTTTTTTACTAAACTGGATGCTAATATTTCTTCTTCTGTATAACCTTTTTGTTTTAATAATTGATACAATTCATTATAGTTTCCTGCATATCCTATTAAAAAGCTTTTTAATGTTTTATTGTCTAACTTTCTTTTCTTTACATATTCTTGTGCTGGTTTTGCTTTTGCAGTATCGTATAAATTTTGATGATAAAATTCAGCTGCAATTTGGTTTATTTCGTATACTTTTTTCTTTAATTCTAATGTTTTATTGTCTATATCATTCTCCAATGTAGGTAATTGTACTCCTGCTTTTTCTGCTAACATCTCTACGGTTTCGCGAAAATTAATATTTTCAATTTTACTAACAAAATGAAATACATTACCACCTACTCCACAGCCAAAACAGTGAAAAATTTGCTTATCTGGTGAGACAGAAAAAGAAGGTGATTTTTCTTTATGGAATGGACAAAGACCAAAAAAGTTTCTACCACTTCTTTTTAAAACAACATATTGTGATATCACATCTACAATATCATTTTTACTTCTCACTTCATCAATAATTTCTTCACTATATCGTACCATTCTGGACTACCTTTCTTTATCATAATTATATTATTCGACATAATGGATGTAAATCCTTCTTTTATATTATGTAAAATTCTGTTTTTTTCTTATCCTTTTTGTCAAATTTTATTTTTCCCTGTATAAAAAATTGAGTTTGCTTCTTTCTTTTTTAGACGCGAAAAAATGACGATGTATTTCGTCATTTTCTTACGTGCTCATTTTATGTAGTTTTCTTATTTTATACTTGTGTTCCAGTTCCATCAAAAGGAATAAATTTTTTTACAACATCTTTTCCTATTTCACTAGGATTTACGTGAACATCATCATGTACTTTGTATTCTTCAAAAGACATTTCAATTTTATTATCTACCATTTTTTCTACATCTTCCTGAGATGCATGCTCTGCTAAAACAAGTTCACTTACTAAAATTTGTTTTGCATTATTTAGCATCTTCTTTTCTCCTGTAGATAACCCTTTTTCTTTTTGTTTAAAAGCTAGATTTCTTACCACATCTGCTACTTCATAGATGTCTCCGCTTTTCATCTTTTCCATATTGTCTCTGTATCTCTTATTCCAATTGTTAGACATTTCTGTTTCATTTTCTTCTAAAATAGCTAATACTTTTCCTGCATTTTCTTTATCTATTACATTTCTTACGCCAATTTCCTCTGCTCTTGCAGTTGGCACCATTACTTTTACCTCTCCTGGCATTTTAATAATATAATACGCCTGCTTTTCTCCTAAAATATCCTTCTCCTCTATTGCATCAATTGTTCCTGCTCCGTGCATTGGATATACAATTTTATCACCTACATTAAACATTTATTTTGACACTCCCTTCTAGCTTTTTTACTTTTCGGTAAAGGAGAAAATTCTCTGCTTTCTCTTTTAACCACCATATATATTATACTATAATTTTTGGCAAAAGTCAAAAGATTTACCAATAAATTTTTTGTTTTTTGTGAAATCATAATGAACTTTGGAAACGTCCCAAAGTTCACTCTGCCCTTGCCCAAATTACTAATCTTTGGCTTACATTTTCTGTGCAAGTAGATAGGGAAATTTCTCTTTTTCCTCCGGTATCTCTTATAGCATAATTAAAATCTTGGTCTGATGTAATATAGGTATTATATATAGTATATTCTACTCTATTTCCTGTTGTATCTGTAATATAAATTTTATCTCCAGCTACTAATTTTTTATTATTGGAAAAGAAACTTCCATCTCTATAATTATGCCCCACGATAACGGTATTTCCTACTTGATTTAAGCCTGGTCCATAAAGAACTGCTACTGCTGCAACAATGGAACTTGGTGTTACGGTATCTACTACAGGACATTTTATTTTTGTTTTGGGAATTTGAATGGTTCCTACCATATTATAACCTTTATAAGTATATGTTTTTTTGTTACTTGTAGAAGAAGTATTTTGTGTTGTATTCTCCGTTGTTGGTGGTTCTTGTTGTATATTTTCTTCTGTTTGTGTATTTGTTTCTTCTGCCTGTACTACTTGCTGTTCAAAGTCATCTACTGCTGTTTCTGCATCTTTTTTTCCAAAATATTTGCTTAAAAAATCATAAGCTAAATATCCTAGCAATGCTATTACAATAACAACAATAATAACTAATAAAACCGTTAAAAATTTGTCAAATCTGTGCTTCATTAGGATTTTCCCCTCTTTCTAATCTGCTGTTGCCCATATAATTAATCTACTATTTGTGTCATCTGTACAAGTAGTTAAAGAAATTTCTCTTCTTCCCTGGGTATCTCTATCTATATAAGAAGAATCTTCTGGAGAAGTAATATAGGTTCTATATATTGTATATTCTACCCTATTTCTTGTTGTATCTGTAATATAAATTTTATCGCCTTCTACTAATTTTTTGTTATCGGAAAAGAATGTTCCATTTCTATAATTATGTCCCACTAAAACTGTATTTCCTACTTGATTTAAGCCTGGCCCACTATCGTTATAAACAGCAATGGCAACTTTTATAGAATCTCTACTTGCTTCTTTTAAAATAGGGGATTTTAAATCTGTAGCTGGAATTTCTATAGTTCCTACCATTGGAAAACCTTCATACTCCATTTCATTATTAGTAGTATTACCACCACCAGGCACCACCATATCATTTACTCCAATAATTGGTGCAGTTAATTCACTATTTTGTTCATTTGTCATTGTATTTTCTTTTTGAGTATTAAGCATGGTTTGAAAATCATCAAAAGCATCTTCCGCACCTGTTTGGACGGTATTACTTTGTATTAATTGCACTCCAAAAAAGATAAGCACTGCCACAATAATAACAATACCTGCAATTAAAAGACCTGTTAATAATTTTCCATATTTATTCTCAAACATATCCTTTTTCTCCTTTTCTCAACTTCTACTCCTATTATACCACAAATTA
>CALXAS010000100.1 GCA_944386315.1 uncultured Clostridia bacterium
ATTAGAATATTATTGCCATACTCAAATGTAAGAATATGGCAATTGTAATATTTTTGTAATATGATTAAATTTCCCTGTGAAAAAAAGAATAAAACTCTTGAATATTTTTCTATTTATTACTATAATCATATAATAGTGAAAATAAAAATAGAAAAAGGAAGGAAAGAAGATTGAGCAGGGAAAAGAAAGAGAGCAGAAAACTAAAAGGGGAAAGTTTTATGCAAGGAGTTATGGCTCTTATGTTTTCACAAGTGCTGATTAAACTCCTAGGCTTGGTATATAAATGGTATTTAACGAACAAAGAAGGATTTGGAGACGAAGGAAATGCAATTTATAGTGCAGGTTTTTCCATTTATGCACTTTTACTTACTATTTCCTCAACAGGTGTACCAAATGCAGTGTCTAGATTAGTTTCTGCCCAAATTGCAAAAGGAGATTATAGGGGAGCCCACCGCATTTTTAAAATAGCACTGGCAACTTTTGCAGTAATTGGATTAATTGGAACTATGCTTTTATTCTTTGGAGCACATTATATTGCAAATGTTTGGCTTGCTATTCCAGAGGCGGAGTTAACTTTAGTAGCATTATCACCAGCTATTTTCTTTGTGGCTATTGTTTGTGTGTTTAGAGGATTTTTCAATGGTAGAGGAAATATGAAAGCAATGGCAAATTCACAAACGATTGAGCAGTTATTCAAAACACTTTTTACTATATTAATTGTAGAAATTGTAGCGGTAAGCTCTGGAGTAAATACTAAATTAATGGCAGCAGGTGCTAATCTAGCAACAACATTTGCTACCATTACTAGTTTTATTTATCTATTTTTCTATTATAAAGTACGTAGAGAAGATTTAGCAAAAGAAATTGTCACTTCTCGCCATTTTAGAACGAAAAGTATAGCTGGAACTGTGAAAAAAATATTATCGGTATCCATTCCTATGTCACTAAGTTCTATCTTAACATCTATTAATAGAAATATAGATTCTACAACAGTAGTAAGAGGATTAAAAAGCTTTTTAACAGAAGCAGAAGCCAAGGCTCAATATGGAATTTTGAGTGGAAAGGTAGATACATTAACTTCTCTTCCTTTATCTTTTAATATTGCCTTTGCTACGGCATTGGTACCAGCGATTACTACTGCAAAAACAACAGGAGATATGGAAACAGGAAGAAAAAGAGTCTCCTTTTCTTTATTAGTTACTATGCTAATAGGTTTGCCATGTATGGTAGGCATGATTATATTTGCACAGCCAATTTTAGATTTATTATTTCCTAATGCACCAGAAGGAGCCTTTATTTTGCAAGTAAGTTCGCTTGCTATTATCTTTACAGTGCTAGAACAAACTGTAAATGGAGCTTTGCAAGGATTGGGGAAAATATTAGTGCCAGCTACTGCACTTTCCATAGGTGTTATTTTAAAACTAATTTTGAATCTAGTTTTAGTACCTATTCCATCCATTGGAGCAGCAGGAGCAGCTTTTGCAACAGTGGTTTGTCATGCAGTTGCATTTTTCATTGGCTTTACCGTATTAAGAAAAAATATGAAATTGGGATTAAGTTTTTCTAAATTTATTGTAAAGCCACTTTTGGCAAGTGGAATGATGGCAATTTGTTCTTATGGAGTTTATTTATTATTAGGAGGTATAAATGCAGGAAAAATGGCTACAATAATAGCAATTATCGTTGCCGTTATCGTATATGTTCTTTCTGTTTTTGTGCTTAAAATATTAGATAAAGAAGAAATAAAGATGATACCATATGGCTACAAATTAAATAAAATCTTAGAAAAAATTGGCTTATATAAATAGTCTGTAAGCCACTAAAATAGTAGGTTTTAGAGATGATGCTTTTGGAAAACCTACTGGCAGAAAGGTTTGCAAGAAAAAAACGCAAAAAAAAGAAGGATTTTGAAAAAGATTGGCGAATAATGTTAATAGTAGATAGGAAAATGTGTCTACATATGAAACTTAAGTAGGAGGTAATTTAAATGAACAAATCTGAGTTAATCGCAGCTATCGCAGCTAAAACAGGTGCAACAAAAAAAGACGCTGAAGCTTCAGTAAATGCTTTCGTTGATGTTGTAACAGAAACTTTAACAAAAGGAGACAAAGTACAACTTGTTGGATTTGGTTCTTTCGAAGTAAGAAAGAGAGCAGCTAGAAAAGGAAGAAATCCACAAACTAAAGAAGAAATTAAAATACCAGCTTCTAAAGCACCAGTATTCAAAGCAGGAAAAGCTTTAAAAGATTTAGTAAATAAAAAATAATTTGTGAGATTTATATAAATATATGAATTCATATGGTAGAGTAGAAAGAAAATTTCTACTCTTTTTTCTTGCATAAATCTATAGCGTAAAATTTTAAACTAAGTGTTAAAAATTGAAATTTTCTTGCTGTTGTTTAGTTATTTTTTGATAAAATCCACATATATTTTTTTATGAGGTGTATTGCATGCAAGTGATATGGAAAAAGAAACAAATCATTTCTATTAGTATTTTAATTGTTTTTGCTATATTAGGAATAACTTCTTTCTTCCTATTTTCTTCCATGGCAACAGAAGAAACGGAGGAGAAAGATTATATTAAATGGGTAGATTTTCAAGTAACAGAGGAAGTTCTAGAAAAAACAGCCCAAATAGATATTACTTCTCATACAAAAGAAGGAGAAGTAGAGATAAATTGGATAGAATTAATTGCTTACTTAGCAGCAAAATATGGAGGAAATTTTAAAAACTTTAAACAAAAGGACTTAGATGGATTAGTAGAAAAACTACAAAAGGGAGAAAGTATGGAAACCATTACACAAAATATGAAATTATATTCCTATTATCTGGAAGCTTATACAGCTATTTTAAAAGAGTTTATTGGAGAATACGAAATAGAAGTACAAAAAGAAGATGGAACCAAAGAATTTCAAAAAAAATATGGAATAAAGACCTTTCTTCCTATCGCCAAAAATTATGGATTTAGCCATTATGATGATTTTGGGGCAGCAAGGTCTTATGGATACAAAAGAACACATTTGGGAAACGATTTGATGGGAGCAATAGGAACTCCTATTATAGCGGTAGAGTCTGGAGTAATAGAAGCAGCGCGGATGGAATCAGTATGGAGGTTGGAGAATAGGAATTCGTAGTTTTGATAAAAAGAGATATTACTATTATGCCCATTTAAGAAAAGACCATCCATTTGCTAAAGATATAGAAGTGGGGAAAACAGTAAAAGCAGGGGATGTAATTGGCTATTTAGGAATGACGGGATATAGTAGTAAAGAAAACGTAAATAACATCAATGTTCCACATTTACATTTTGGGTTGCAGTTAATATTTGATGAGGTACAAAAAGAAGGAACGAATCAAATCTGGATTGATGTATATGCCATTATCAATTTTTTAAGAAAAAATCGTTCAGAAGTATATAAGGCATATGAAGATACAAAAGATTATGAAAGAAAATATGATTTTATGGAAGAAAGTTTGTATGAATGAGAAAATAGGGAATCATCTGTTAAGAAAAGATATTCCCTATTTTTTTATTAAAAATTACTTAGAAGGGCAGCCATATTCATAACTAAAATTTTCTTCTTAATTGTCTTACAATACCTAGTACTTTCACCTTTTGACTAGAGAAATCCTCGTTTGTATAAAAAGCTGGTTCATATTGTTCAGAGAAAGCTTGCAACATAATTCCGTTTTCCGTTTTTTTCACTTTTCGAATAAGATAATTTTGTGGTGAAATGTATAAAAGAAGAATGTCTCCCGATACAAAATCAGCACTTTCTTCTAAAATGATAATGTCTTCTTTCCAAATAGAAGGAAGCATACTATCATCCATCATAGGAATGGCAAAGTAAGATTTGAAAAGAGAAAAATCTTCTAAGGAAAGAATCTCCATAGGCGTAGAATGTTGCAGATAATCTTGCATACTTGCATAATAAGGAATTCCATTTTTAAGGGGTTCTTCTTCTATGTAGCCGGCTTTTTGGTAAAGTTCTAAATAATTCATTTGGTATAACTTGGCTAATTTTTGTAATAAAGTAGGTGTTACCTTTCTGGTACCGTGTTCTATCATATTTAAATAACTATAAGAAATTCCAGATAATTCATTTACTTTTCTTAAACTTAAATGTTGTGCTTTTCTAATAGATTGTAAATAATTTCCTAATTCTAATGCAGTTAGCATTTTTTCACTTCCGTTTCTATAAATTCCCATAGGATAGGTCAAGACTAGCTTTTTATAAGAAGTATAACATACGTGTTCACAAAAGTAAAACATTTTTTGAAAAAATATTGACAAAAATATTATATAAAGATAAAATGTTCACAAAATAATAACAAAAGAGGATGAAAGATGAGAAATAGGAAAAAGAAAGATGAAAATGAAAAAGAATATAATAGAGGTTTTATAGAAGCCATATGTTCTGTTCTAGTAGGAATAGCATTGGGGCTTTGGTTTTTATGGTGGTCCTTATCTTAATATTTCCAATATTTTACTAATTTGTCGAAAAAAAGATAAAAGATATTGTCGAATAGTGTTGAAAAAATAAAAATAGTAGAATATAATGTACAGGAAAGGGAAATATTGTATAGTCATTAAAGGAGTATATAATATTATGAATGAAGAAATTTTACAAAAGATAGAAGTTCAGCTTTCCTGGTATGAAAGATGGATCTTGAAGATTGCAAAAAAGACGGTTATGAAGATATATCATATAGGAAGAATAGATGGAATAAATGGCATGTTATAAAAAAGAATGAAATTTTGGTTAAATAAATTTCAAAATGCCCGAATTAAATAAGTAAAGGGCATTTAATATTTGTCAAACACAAATACATTGTCA
>CALXAS010000101.1 GCA_944386315.1 uncultured Clostridia bacterium
CATCTACTAATGTAGTTTTTCCATGGTCTACGTGTGCAATAATTGCTATGTTTCTTATATTTTCATTTTTCATTTTTTCTCATTCTCCTTCTTAAAAATTCCATTTTGGGGAAAAGTACTTTATTTATTTTTCTCCACACCTAAAATAGGACATTTGCCTTGTCCTATTTCTACCTTTATTTTATTTCTTCCTTATATTCTTCACTTGTTCCTTCTATATCTTTCATAGAAAGTTCTATTCTTTGATTTTCCTTATCTAGTTCTATAATTTTTGCATGTACATGTTGCCCTACTTTTAATTCTTCTTCTGGTTTTGCAATTTTTCTCATGCAAATTTGTGAAATATGTATTAGTCCTTCTATTCCTGGTTCTAACTCTACAAATACACCAAAAGGCATCATTTTATTTACTTTAACTGTTACGATATCTCCTATATGATATTTACTATCTACTTGGTTCCAAGGATTTGGTCCCTTCTCTCCATAGCTTAATTTTACTCTTTTATTTTCCTTATCTAAATCTATAATCGTAACTTCTATTTCTTGACCTTGTTTTAATATTTCTTCTGGTTTTACATTTCTTACCCATGAAATTTCTGATACATGTAATAGTCCTTGTACACCACCTAAATCTACAAAAGCTCCATAGCTACTTAGGGCTACTACTGTTCCTTTGTATTTTTTTCCTATTTCTGCATTTTCCCAAAATTCCTTTAATCTTTCTTGTTTTTCTTCCTCTTGTACGCTTTTGATAGAACCTATCACACGCTTTTCTTTTGGAGAATATTCTGTAATGCGAAATTTTACTGTTTTGCCTATATAATTTTTAGGCTCTTCTCCTCTAGGCATACCAGATAAAGAAAGCGGGATAAATACTCTTGTATCTTCTATCTTTACAACAAAACCTTTCTCACTTGCTTCTATAATTGGTTCTTCAAATATGGTATTTTGTTTGACATTTTTTTCTAATTCTTTTTTACTTTCTCTATTTTTATATCTACGGTAAGATAATAGTACATTTCCTAAACCATCATTTTGTTTTACAACATCTGCTGTAATACTATCTCCTACTTTCCATCTATCCGCTGGATTTGCATTCTCATCGCTACTATACTCTTTTTTAGGAATAATACCGTCTGCTTTATAACCAATATCTACAAAAATTTCTCCTTGTTTTGTAATACTAATGATTTTTCCTGTAACTGTTTTTCCTAATTTATTTTCTTTTGCAGATTCTTCTGCATATAATTCTTGAAATGATTTTTCTTCCATTTTTTTCACCTTACTATCTTTGTCTCCCTTTTTCGTCTTATTTTTCTTATGTATATTTTTTTCTATGAAATGCTATTTTTTTCCTTTGCTATTATACATGAATTTCCCTCATTTGTCAACATAACAATTTGATTCATAATTTCATTTGCTACTTTTTCTAATACGTCTTTTTCTGGTGATTTTGATGTATATTCTGTATAATCCATTGGTTTTCCATAGTTTACCACTACTTTTGTAAATAACTTAAAACTACCTGCAATTCCTACTGGTACTACTTTTGTTCCTGTACGAAGTGCCATATAAGCTGCTCCTGTTTTAGCCTTTCCACCTTTTGCAATTCCTTTTCTTGTTCCCTCTGGAAAAATTCCTAATACTTCTCCATTTTTTAGCGCTTTCATACATCTTTTCATGGATTCTATATCTTGTGTGCCTCGGTTAACCGGTATCACATCAAAAATATGTCCTAACCAACTTAAAATTCGAATACGATACAAATCTTCTTTGGCAATAAAACGTACTTTTCTTTTTGTAAAAATAACAATAGCTGCAGCATCTAAATAATTAATATGGTTTGCACAGATAATAAGTGGTCCTTCCTGTGCTACATTTTCCGCTCCTCTAATTTCTACTCTATAAAAAATACGATATAATCCACCCATAAAGGCTTTAATTACTTTTTGTTCGAATAATTTCCACTTGGTGTTTGGTCTTTCTTTATAGGCTATTTCTTTTAACTTTATTTCTTTTTGTTTCTTTTGGATAATTTCTTTTACTTTTTGCTTTACTTCTTTAATGCTTAAATTGGTAGTATCTATAACAACAGCATCTGGTGCTATAGTCAATGCTCCCATTTCTCTTTCTTTATCTGCTTTATCTCTTTTTTGTATACTCTCTACTACTTCTTCATAAGACATTTCTATTCCTTTTTCTTTGTTTTGCTTATACCTTCTTTTGGCTCTTTCTTCTGCTGTAGCATCTAGATAAATTTTCACATCTGCTTTAGGAAAAACATAAGTGGTAATGTCTCTTCCTTCCATAATCACGTCTTTTCCCTCTGCCATTTTTCTTTGCAAATCTACCATTTTTAGTCTTACTTCTTTTATGGCAGACACTTGTGGTACAAAACTGGTTACTTCTTTTCCACGAATTTCTTTGCTGACATCTTCTCCATTTAAAAGTACAACTGTATTTCCTCCTTCTTGTCTCATATCAATGGACAAAGTATCTACTAAATCTATAATTTTTTGCTCTTCTTCTATTCCAATATGGTTTCTAAGAGCAGCTAATGCTACACAGCGATACGTTGCTCCTGTATCAATATTGGTTAACTTCATTTCTTTGGCTATTTGTTTTGTAATGGTTCCTTTTCCTGTTCCAGAAGGTCCATCCATTGCTACTATAAATGACATTTTCTACTTCTCCCTCTCTTCTTTTTTCGGTAATTCTATTGATTTTGCAATTACTGTAATTTTTTGCACATTCATCGTGGTTAGTTTTTCTATTTCTTTTACACACTTTTCTTTAAATTCTTTTAATACTTTTATCACATTATGTCCATAAATAAGGACTACTTCCATATAGATAGATGGTCCTTCTCCTAAATTTTCTACTCTTGTCTTTACCACTCTTCCAATTCCTGGTGTTTTTTTAGCCAAATATTCTACTATTTGTCTAAATACTGTATCGGATATAGTAAAATTTCCTAAATAGCTAAATGTTGGTCTAATAATGGACTTTTCTGATATATATGGCTTTTGTCCATTTCCTTTAGACTTAAAAATCTGCAAAGGATCTAATATGTATCCTGAAAAATCTTTTTTTATTTCAAAGGTTGGCACAGGTATTACATGTTTTCCTTGTGTTACACGAATATTTCTAGCCGTTTCCATCTCTGTTTGAGTTGCAACATCCTGAATATATATGGTTTTTTGGATAGGTGGCAATCCTAAATTTTCTGCTATCTTTTGCACCATTCCATCAGATGTTCCTAATATCAAAATAGATTCTGGCTTATACTTTTTGATGGCTCTTTGCATCTCTTTTCTTTCTTTTTCATCTATAAAAATAGCATGTTTTACCGTTTCTATTTTAGTTGGTGCTTTTTTTGCGGATTCTCCTGCTACTACTTCGTTTTCGTTAATTAAAAGACCATCATCTATAATATAGGAAATTTTATTTTCTCCAGCAACCATTTGTGCACGATAACTTTTCCCTGTTCCAGATGGTCCTACAAACGCAAATACTCTCATTGCTTCACTCCTATTTTCTCCTTTTATTGATTTTATTATTTCCTGCGTTTCATTATACCATTTTCTTAATGAAATGTCTACCAATAAGTTTGAAAAAAACTTGTACGCTTTTGGTACAAGTTTTCTTTTCATTTTTTGCAACTTAAGGAACGTCCCCAAATTGCACTAATGCAAATGTATATTCAAATTTTTTATACTTTGTTTTAAATTCTTTCTTCTCTAACAATTCTGCATTTTCAAAGTTTTCTAGGACATAATCACAAATAGCATAATTGTTAGCATTAATAATCCATACTCTACCTGTAAAATCTTTAAAGTCATCTAAATTGTATACTGTATGCATATCTGTACCAAAAGCTTTGTAAGCTTCTTCTACATTCCAAACTGCTTGGTCCCAAAAATAATGGGTATGTTCAGGATAATTTGCACCAATCACAAATCCGCTTCCTTCATTTCCATTTAAAATGACATCGCCTTCTTGTATATTTTCTTTAATATATTCTAATGGTGCTTGATTACTTACATCATAATTACTTTGTACTAAGTTTATCATAATCACAATGGATATTGCTATACACAAAGTACCTATTAAGATATTCCATTTCTTATTTCCCATTTTTGCCATAGTATCAGCAAGGAAAAATAGAAATAATCCTGTTACACATAACATATATCTTGCATAAATGACTGGCCTCCAAATAATTAAAGAAGCAAGGCAAACTGCCAAGATTACTAATCCATAAACTCCAATTGCCAAAAGTGCTGGATTTCTTTCTTTTTTCTTATTTTCCTCATTACTTTCTTTTTTATTCTTTGCATATAGATAAATCATATAAACACATATGATTATGCCAAATATGCCAGCTAATATATTACTTACATAGGTAGTATCTCCTAAATTTCCTGTAAATTGAAAAGTAAAGAACTCTATAATGGTTCCAGGGAAACTAATTCCTATCCAAAATCCATTAGAAACTTGACTTACTTGTAACAATAAATACATAATCCATGGAATATACAATACTATTTGTACCACTGCTGATAGTATAAAAGCTTTTAGTCCGCAAGTAAATTGTTTTTTCTCTTTTGCATCTATTACTAGACTAATCAATAATAAAAGGTTAATAATTCCTGCTGCTACTAATGCATAATAATGGCTATAAGCAGATGCTAAGCTAAAAATAGCAAACAAAATCCAATTTTTGATATTCTTTTCTTCTTTTCTTCTTTTCTTTTATAGATACGATACGCATAAATTGCCATTAAAGTCACTAATAACATAGCAAGCGTAT
>CALXAS010000102.1 GCA_944386315.1 uncultured Clostridia bacterium
GCCTATGGGCAAAAAGTAAATGTCTTTATTAAAAAAATTATCCCAGAAAAGAAAAAAATCAAACTGATGATTCTATAATTGCAAAAGAAAATAAAAATTTAAAGTAAAAAGGTATCATATAGGGAGGAATGAACTATGGTAGAAGATAACGAAATTAAAGCGTTAGTATCTCCATTTGCGATTCGCGAGGGAGAAATCAAAACATTTGATGGAAAAGACGGATATGTTTCCATGAATCAAATAATTCACAAAATTAATATGGGACATATAGGAGATATTCATTTTAGAATATTAGAATTGGTAAATGAATTTGAATTCATTACATCTAGACAGATTTTTCAATTGCTACAATGGAAGGGAATAGAAATAAAATCACAGGATAAATTAAATAACAAATTGGAACAATTAGTAAAATCTAAAATATTAACAAGATATTACTTCAATTCTGAAGATGGAAAAGGAATTTATAGAATCTATTGTTTAGAAAAAATGGGAAAATATCTACTAAATTCCAGAGGAATAGAATGTAAATGGCAGCCAACAGATAACACAAAACCAGTACCTATGATAAAAAAGAGATTAGCAGGAAATCAAGTGTTAATTGCTTATTTAAGAAAAGTAAAAGCATTTGACTCTTATGTTCCAAAGCCAACACTAAATGCCAAAATGGCTGGAAAAGTATTTAAAGCAACCGGTGGAAGTGTAAAACTTACAAAAAATAAGAAAGCAATTCAATTTCTATTTGAGGTAATTAGAAGAGAAGAAGACTGGGAAAAGAAATTAGTAGATAAAATGAAATTATATCAAGACTTCTATGGAAATTTCCAAGTAGGAGATTCTGGATTTATGTCTATGCCACAATTAATCATTGTTTGTGAAGATGAAAAACATATGGCAGAAACATTTAAAACAATAGTGATGAACCAAGTAGAAATTCCACAAATTAAATTATACTTTACTACAGATTTAAGACAAAATGAAGAAACGCTGGACAAAACATTAGTAGAATTTAAATTAGACGAGACAACTAAAAAATACAAAATGCAAGAAGTAGAAGTAAAATTATTGGGAATTTAAATAAAAAAATAGTAAGGATATAAAAACCTTACTATTTTTTTCTCTTAAATTCAAACGAAATAGCATCTTCATTGTTAAATAAGAAGTTAGCATCAGAAGTGTCTGTTTGAATAGGATTATCATCAAAAGTAAAATCATCAGAAGAATATTTTGTTTTCTTTTTATTGGCATATGGATCTTCTGCAATGCCTGTTGTAAATTTCTCAAAATTGAAATTCTTCTCTGTTTTTGGTTCTTTATATTTTGCATCCATAAAATCTAACTTACCATCACATAAATCAATAGTTCCTTTATTAGATTTCCATTTAAATAAACAAGATTTAAATCCTAAAGAACGCACTTTATCTGGTGCAAATTTCGCTTTCCATGCCCATTCAATACCACCTAATTTAGGGTCATATTTACCTTTTTCTGTGTCATAGTTATTTGTAAATTTCCAATGACGAATATTACCGAATTCTTTAGACCACCAGTCATTTTCCTCAATGGAATTGTTACCAAATACTAATTTATTAATACAGTTCGATACAATGGTTTGCCTGTATTTTGCATCTGCCTCACCCAATTGAGCAAGTGTTTGTGAAGAAATGGTAGTACCTACTTTATATTTACGATATAAAGTAAATATTGCCTCGGTAGCTGGAGATAAAAATTCAGGGAATTCATCAATATATAAGAAATGAGGAATTCTTGTATTTTCATTACCAGGTCTTCTAAGTACAGCATTTTGCATTAAAAGGATAAAGAATAATCCAAAAGATTTATGTACAGAAGAACCTAAATCTCCTCTTCTAGTGCAAACTAGAGTAATTTCTCCATTTGCTAATGCATCGTCATAATTAATATTTTCTGTTCTGTTACAAAGAATATTTCGTACACCAGGATATTTCAATAATTCATCAATTACAGAAATAGCATATTGTACATCTTTTTCTGTTTCTGCTCTTCTAGGAGCATTTGGATAAAAATATCTTTTAAAATAGTGAATCGTGCTTGCATATTCTGTTGCTAATTCTTCGTCTTCTTCTAACTTTTCACAGTATTTTTGTGCTAAATCAAAATTTGTAAAGATAGCAAGGATATCTTCTAATGTAGGAAGATAATCTTTATCTCCTCCATGGAATAGAGGAAAAGCTGTTCTTAATAAAATACATACATTTTCTACTGCCTGGAAGGTATTATTTTCTACTGTTACCTTTTGAATATTATCTGCAGTAGATTGATACATACTTCTAATCACATAGTTAATCACATCAGCTGTTTGAGAAGCGTTTCTATATACAAAAGGATTTAAACCTTTTGAGTCTGCATTATTAGGGTCTACTAAGTTATAAGGCATATGATAGCATTTTGCTACTTCTATAATATGAGAGATAGATTCATAATCAGGAGAAATAGAAGTAAGACCTAAATCTTTATATACAAATTTTCCATCTACTTCACCTATAATCATCTTTTTCATAAAAGCCTTATATAAGGAAAGTTTACTACTATTTGGTGTTAGCATTGTTAAGCTAAAGTTTTCGTTAATATAATCATTATGATAAGGACAGTTTAAAGTAGCAATACCAGTTTTTAAAGCAGTAAATCCCATTTCTTTTGCAATATTTTTAAAGAAAAACTTTTTATCAATATCTCTTGCCATCATTGGTTCAAAAACAAGAGATGTTTTTCCAGAACCAGAAGGACCAACTACTAAAAATTGATTAAAACGGCTCTCTTCAGGAATAATGGCTTTTCTTCCTGTTTCTTTATCCATACAAATAAACATTTCACAAGCATATGGACCAGTTCCTGTAGTTACCTTACTTAATTTTATTCCACCATAATCCCAAATAGATTCTTGCCATAACCTCGTATCGTTAACACCTTTATATAAGAAGCTAAAGATAATAGGTGCTGTAGAAAGAGGGATAAATAAAGATATGGCTGTTAGAGCAGGTTTGAATAACTCAGGGAATTGTGTAGCAAGAACACTGTAGTTAGGAAGAGAAAGCAAACCAAACCAGATTAATGCATTTACCCATTGTACTACCATAGAAATGCCTATAATATACAGTGCAATAACATATAAGTCGAAAAACATTTCTTTCTTTTTATTAGAGGTAACAAATTTGGAACCATAACAAAATAAAAAAGCAAATACAGGACAAGCCAGTGCAAATGTATACATGAATGGTCCCCAATACGAAACAGATACTCCTGTAAAAATCAAAAATAATATTTCTACCAATCTATCTACAACAAAATAAATAGATAAGAGGGTTAATATATAAGTAAAAAATGTATTTCTATCTGTTTTTAAAAACTTCAAGAATTTATCTAAGTATTTCAAACATTCCACCACTTTCTATTTTCAATTTATTAAAATTCTACATATCTATTATCCTACAAAATGGGCAAAAACACAAGTACTTTCATGAAAAAAACAGGGAAATTTAATCATATTACAAAAATATTACAAGAAATAATTTGAAATATATATAAAATCTGGTAAAATACTATTGGTGATGAAAAATGAGTATAAGAGAAAATTTTGATATATATTTTGAATTAGTAGAAGATGAAAGAAGTCAAGCACATATAACATATAGGTTGTCAGATATTTTGTTTTTAATAATTTGTGGAATGATTTCTGGATGTAATGATTTAGAAGTAATAGTAGAATTTGGAGAAGAAAGATTAGATTTTTTCAAGAAACATACAGAATTAGAAAAAATTCCTTGTTTAAGTACGTTATCTAATATAATAAATGTTATAAACCCTAAGCATTTAGAATTATGCTTATATGGAATATTTAATAATATATTTCAAGTTAAAATAGGAATTACAGAGAAAGAGATAACAATAGATGGAAAAACAATATGTAGTACAGCGAAAATGAAAAAATATGAAAAGCCAATGCATATAATAACAGCTCTATTAGTAGATAATGCAGTAAGTTTAGGACAAAAAACAATAGAAAGTAAGAGTAATGAAATACCAGCAGTAAGAGAATTAATAGATGAGTTAGATATAAAAGGAGCAGTAGTAACAATGGATGCAATGCATTGTCAGAAAGAAACAGCAGAAAAAATAATAGATAATGGAGGAGATTATGTATTACAGCTAAAATCAAACCAAGGAAGATTTTACGAAGACGTATATGCCATGTTCGATGATAAGTATATGGATATGGCGGATAAAGAATGTGAATATGAAATATATAGTACATTAGAAAAAAGTAGAGATAGAATAGAAAAAAGAACCTGTTACGTACTAAATGAAGTAGCATACTTTACAGATTATATATCAGAATGGAAAGGATTAAAGAAAATATTTGCAGTAAAAAGAGAAATAGAAAGAAATGGAGAAAAAACAGTAGAGATAAGTTGTTATTTAAGTAGTAAAAATGCTAGTGCAGAGAAATTGTTATCCTACACAAGGAAACATTGGCAAGTAGAGAGTTTCCATTGGTTATTAGATATGAATTATGACGAGGATGAAAGTAGAGTAAGAAATAAAAATTCACAGGAATGTTTAAATATAATAAGAAAATATGCAATATCAATATTAAAAAAATATATAGAAAACAATCCAGTGAAAAGAAAAGCTTTAAGTGCAAATATGAGGAAATGTATGATGAATGAACAATATTTAGAAAGTGTATTAGAATATTATTGCCATACTCAAATGTAAGAATATGGCAATTGTAATATTTTTGTAATATGATTAAATTTCCCTG
>CALXAS010000103.1 GCA_944386315.1 uncultured Clostridia bacterium
ACTCCTTTCTGATTAGTGTACATAATTTATTATACACCCTCTCATTAAATGTGTCCATATATCTATTCTAACACCAATCTCATTGCTTCTCCATTTTCATCTAAATATTCTTGATTTACTAAAATTTTATTTCTTAAAATTTTAAAATCTGTATATTCTTCTCCCTTCAAATGAGTATTTTGAATATAATTTTCTATGGTCTGCTTTCCTTCTTTGATTTCATAGGATACTTGTATTGGAATACCTACTAATTGATACTCTATCTCGTTTTTCTTATTTTTATAGCCATATATCGCACAATATGCTTTTTGCTCTCCCGAATACCCTCCATATTTTTCTACTGCTTTATTACTTTTTAGTGAAATAACTGGTTTCTCTTTTGGACTATATAATGTTTGTTTATAAAAAGCTCCCGTTCCTTCTTCCAACATTCTACTCACATAGCAATCTTTATATTGCATTACTTTTTTTATTTTTTCTATATTAAGATATTTGTTCACAAAAGCTAATATCATTCCATTTTTTTCATACTTATTCTTTTCGTCTTTAAAATAATTCTTAACATATTCGCTATATTTAAATTGTTCTGTACCTTTCCATTCCTTTCTTATGATATTTCCTACTATACTTAAGATATAAGCATCTTGTGCATGATGATAATGGTTTACATTTCTGTTTTTATAAATTTTATATTTTTCTCTAAAATTATGTGTTAGTTCTCCTCTTATGGCATATATATCTGTGTTTTTATATTCATTTTTTAATAAATTCGTTACATATTTTGTAATCTGTCTTGTTTCTACTAATTGTCTTTGTACAAATTTTTCTCTATCTTCATTTGTATTAAACATTTTTCTCCTAATTAATCTATAGTACTTTGTTTGACTAATTAATCCATTTTCTAATAAACTTTGCCACCATGTTATTCTAGCATCAATAATTTCATCTGCTAATAACATACTATCTTTTTTTCTTTGATTTTCTTCTTTTAGAACTAATGCTTTATTATCTATACTATCATCTTTTATATAAGATTGTGGCAAAATATGATCTACTTCATATCGGCTCAACTCATCTATATTAAGTGCTTTCCCACTATATAAGCATTTTCCATTTTGAATATAATATAAGTACATTTTTTCACTTAAATTTTTCTCATTTTGATTTTTCTTTAATTCCAGATATACATTGTGGTCATACTCTTTTAATTCTTTTACTTGTTTTTCTATTTCTTCATACTTTTTTAACAACTGTTTCTGTCTATTGTTTTTTAATTGCTTATCTGTGTCCTCTGCTCTTGCAAACTCAATATAAATATTCTGTGGTTCGTTTTTCATTATTTTTGCAATCTCTTTTACTACACTTATCGTTTGCCATATTGCTCTTTTATTAGCAGGAGAGGTAGGAATCTCTGCAACATCTTCATAACGTATTTTTCCTTCTTTTGGGTTCATTGACTTTTCTATTTCTCTATCAAAACCATATTCTTTATTATGAATAATTTGCATAAAGTTTAAAGTTGTATTTTCTAGCTTTTGCATAATGGTTTCTCCGTCATTTGATTCTAATCCATCTAATAATTTTTTAGATAATCTAGACCACCCCGTATATTTTAATTTTATTAACTGCTTCATTTGTTCTTCTGTAATTTCTTTATATTCTTTTCTGATTTTTCTTTTTAGTATTTTCTTTTCTTCAAAAATAGTAATCCAATATATTAAATTTTCACATTGTTCAAAATTTCTTTCATCTACTTTTCCAAATATTCTCTCCATATCTATATAAGCTGACATATTTGACATAAAGTTTTCGTCATCTTGCAATCCCTCTATATTCTTTACAGATATTCCTTCTATTTTATAGAAATTGATGAGCATCTTTTTGGTTACTTTTTTATATCTTTTAAATAGTTTTTCTATTATTTGCATTTTTGTATTTTTTGCAATATGTTTTCCATCTACTCTAATATTGTTTAATTCGTTTAGTACACAAAATTTCGAATATAATAAAGATTGTTTTGGCATAACGTCTTCGTTTACCAAATAGGTACAAGAATTTGTCATTCTCTTTATAAAGGCTTCTGCAGTTGCATCTTCGTCTACTATTTCTTCAAAATTCCATGGTCTTATAGGTTCATTACTTTTTCTAACTACCCATGACCATTTTCCATTCTCTTTTGCTAAAGGCCCCACATAATAAGGTATTCTAAAATGAAATAATTCTAAAATATTTTCTTTATTCTCCTTTAGAGTTGGATAATATTTTGATTGGTTTTTTAATATTTTCTCTAATTCTCTCTCATGTAGTTGATGTGGTATAGCACTATTTTCTACTACATTTAATTTTCTTAAGAAATTATTATCTTCTAATTCTTTACTGATTCTCTCTTTTTCTGGGCATCCTTCTGGTAAACTTTTTATTTTCGCTTTTAATCTTGAAAAAAATTCTTCTGGCTTACATTTTTTATAATTTCTTCCACAACTATTCCCCACATATGCAACATAATTATCTTTATCGTATTTTCTAAACATAGATTTATACTCTTTTGGAAAATACCTCTTATATGTATCTTTCAATATTTTTAAATCCTGTGCATATTTTTCATATTTTTCCATCATAGCTTCTGATATATAATTTTTTCCCTTTAAGATATTTTGCAAAGTAAACCAACTAGCTATTTCATGCATTGCTTCATATATATATGTCTTTTCTTGTAATATGTTTTTAATTTCTTCTTCGTTTTCTATCTCGTTGGAAAAAGATATTTTACTGTTTTCCAACTCTATTTCAAAAATTTTAGTTAAGTCAAATGTATATCCCAAAATAGCATTTATAACATTGACCACTATTGCTTTTTCTGTTTTATCATATTGAAAACAATCTAGTAGTTTTTCCTTTTTATTCATTTTTGTACCATTTTTTTCTGATAATATTTGTATGATTTCATTTAATTCCTGTTTTAATCCTATCTCATAATTACTTTGTAAATAATCCAATACGATATCCCATTTTTCTTCTATTTCGGCAATGTTGTTTGAAAAATTTCCCTCATATAAAAAATTTCCTCTATACTTCATAATATGATGAATGGCTAAATATACTAACCTTAAATCTACTTTTTCCTCTGTCTTTATTAAGTAACTTCTTAAATGATATATTGTCGGAAATTTCTCATAATATTCTCTATCTGTTATTTGAGAATCTGAAAAAAGATTATATTTTATGCCTAAAATACTTTCTGCCTTTATTTTATCTTCAAAATCCAAGGAAGTTTCTTTTATCATAGGGAAAAAATTAGGATATTCTTTTTCCATATCTTCTAATAACATATTTTGTAATAAGTGAATTCTTTGCTTTCTTCTATCTAATCTTCTACGTGCTCCTCTAAAGTTTCTCGTTTCTTTTGCTGTATTTGCTTCACTAAATATTCTAGAACCCCACATATTTTTTCCATTCTTCTTAAGTATTTCTCCTTTTTCGTCTGTTACACACCATCCTACAGATCCTACTCCAATATCTAATCCTACGTTATAGATTTCTTCATTTTTTTGTTTCATTTTCTTGACTTTTTCTCCTTTTTATATTATATTGATAGTGCTATTAAATTACTATCTAAAATAGCACAATGAGTTAAAATAAGGTTTAACCTTTAATGCCAATTATTTGGTTTCACTTAGGTGAATTAATAAAAGTTCTATGATTAGGGCTTTTATTTTTTATTTATTTGTTAAGTTAAACTTATCATATATTATTTATATATAAAATTCAATATTTTTATACAATATTTTACATTTTTCTTTTATAGGTACAAAAATAGATACCCTTCCCTATTAGAAGAGTATCTTCTTTATCTTTTATTTCGTATGTTGCAATTTTATAAGAGTTTCCTTTTAAAATACCTTTTTATCTATTACAAATTCTTGTATTCCCATAGAGCCCGGTGCTATTTCATACTTTTCAAATACAATTACCACTTTTCCTTCTTCATTAATGTAAAAATCTTGATATTCATTTTCTATACCTGAAAAACCGCCTTCTTCTTTAGTAAAATACACATTATCTGGATTTTTACTTCTTTGTTCTATCTCTGTATAAATTGCTTCGTCCACTATTTTCTTATAATCTTTTCCAAATATATCTCTTAAATTCAATTCTTTTCCCGTTTCTATATCTATATTATAAAAATATCTTTCTGTATAAGCGCTTGCTAATGTTTCTGATTTCAATATTACAAATGATACCACTTTATCACTAGAATAACCTACCTTATAGTCTATTTGTATATTGATTGGTTGATAATCTTCTTCTTTTCCTCCTGTTTCTATAACTGCCTTTTTATATTCAGCAGCTCTTTCTTCCGCTTCCTCTAAAATCTGATTCATTTTCAACATAATTTCATAATTAATTCGTTGTTCTAATTCTGTATTTCCCGTATTTTCTAAAGCAGGTATTTTAGCATTTACTAATTTTTCTTCATCCTCTTTTATATACTCTTTTATGGTAAATACTTTTGCTATATTCCCTATAATTGGTATTTCAGATACACTTGCAGCAAAACTTGGATTGATATTGACCATTAATATAAAAGCTAAAAATACACATCCTACTGTTGACACTAAATATTTTCTGTATGGAAACTTGTACTCTTTTTTCTTCTTCTCTCCTGCAAGTGATTTATTTATTACATAACTTAACTTTTCCGGTATCTTTATAGAAT
>CALXAS010000104.1 GCA_944386315.1 uncultured Clostridia bacterium
AATCTTGCATTGTACGAATTCTACCAATAGTTGTTCCTACTATAATAGTATCTCCTACATCAAGTGTTCCTCTTTGAACTAACATTGTTGCAACAGGTCCTCTATTTTTATCTAATTTTGCTTCTATAACAGTTCCTTTAGCTTGTTTATTTGGATTTGCTTTTAGCTCTAATATATCTGCTTCTAGTAAAACCATCTCTAATAAATTATCTATTCCTTCGTGCTTTTTAGCAGAAATTGGAACATAAATTGTTGAACCACCCCAAGCTTCTGGAACTAAGTCATATTTCATTAATTCTTGCTCTACCTTTTCAAAATTAGCATCTGGTAAATCCATTTTGTTTACAGCAACTATAATTGGTACATTAGCTGCTTTAGCATGATTTATAGCTTCTACTGTTTGAGGCATTACGCCATCATTTGCTGCGACTACTAAAATTGCTATATCAGTAATCATAGCTCCTCTAGCACGCATACTTGTAAAAGCTTCATGTCCAGGTGTATCTAAGAATGTAATTTCTCTTCCATTTACATTTACCATGTAAGCACCAATTGCTTGGGTAATACCTCCTGCTTCTCCCTCTATTACATTTGTGCTACGAATAGCATCTAGAAGTGAGGTTTTTCCATGGTCTACATGTCCCATAACACACACTACTGGTGGTCTAGCCTCTAGTTCTTCTGCTTTATCTTCTGACTCATCAAATAAGATATCCTCTTCTTTTACTTCTTCTTTCTTAGTAGCATTTACGCCAAATTCTTGTGCTACTAGATAAGCTGTATCAAAATCAATTTCGTTATTGATAGTAGCCATAATACCAAATCCCAATAATTTTTTGATAACCTCTGCTGTTGTCTTTTTTAATTCTGCTGCTAAATCTTTTACGGTAATCGTTTCTGGAATAGTAATATCTGTTAATTTAAAGATTTTTTGTGTTCTTTCTTCTGTATTTTTATTTACTTTCTTTTTGTTTCTCTTACCTCTTGCAGTAGTTAGGTCATAATAATCTAACATACCACCTTCTTGATCGTCAAACATATGAGATAATCTATCTACTTGCTTTAAATCTTTTAGTTTTTCATCATCAAAATCTTCTTGGAATCTGTCTGCCTTCTTTACTCTTGTAGATTTTTTCTTTTCTTCATATCTTTCATTTTTTACTTTATCAATGGCTCTACTATTAAAGTCTCTTTGAGTTTCTTTTTCTACTACATCTGCTGCCATAATATCTTTAATGTTTTTATCAATTCCACGCTCATCTAAAGGTCTCTTTTCTCTATTATAAGAGTTTCCTCCATTTCTGTTTTGGAATCCACCTTGGTTATTTCTTCTACCCGCAAAACCTCCTTGATTATTATTTTGTTTTGCAAATCCAGAATGATTTTGGTTTCTTGGATATCCCCCATTATTCTCACGGTTTTGGAAATGATTAGATTGTCGATTTTGATAAGAAGGTTTATGATTATTATTCTTATTATATTGATTTTTTGTATTTTCTACTTTCACTGTTTGTTGCTTTGTATCCACCATATTTTCTTGTTTTTTAACTTCTTCCTCTTTCTTTTCAGGTTTTATTTCTTTTACTTCTTCTTTTATCTCTGGTTTCTTTTCTTCTACCTTTTCTTCTTGTTTTTTCTCTTCTTTTTCCTCTTTTATAGGTTCTTTTTGTTTTGGTTCTTCTTTCTTGCCTATTCCAAATAGTTCACTTACTGTCATTGGCTTTGTTGGCTTATTACGATATACAATATTGTAATCTGCATTTTTATTTCTTTCTACAAAGCCCATCTGCTTGCTTTTCTGTTCTTTTTTCTTTCTTTCTTCTTCTTTTTCTCTTTCTTCTTCGTCTGCAATAATGACTTCTCTTCTTATAATGACAGGTGTATCATTTTTCTTTGCTTCTTTTTTGGCTGTTTTCTCTATTTTTTTAGATTCTTCCTTCTTTTCTGTTTCTCCTGTTTTAGTAGAAGAAAATGCTACTTTAATTCTTTTTGCTTCTTCCTCTTCTATTCCACTCATATGGCTTTTTGCTTCAATACCTAACTCATTTGCTTTTTCAATTATTTCTTTACTGGTTAAGCCGATTTCTTTTGCTATTTCATAGATCTTAATCTTACCCAATAATATCACCTCCATCAATGCTTTTTATCATTTCCTTTGAAAAGTTAGTATCTGTTATCCCTAGTACTGCCTTGTTGGTTTGCCCTATTGCTCTGCTTATTTCCTCTATATTTTCTATTTCTCGTATAGGAATTTGCTTTTCCTCTGCTATTTGTTTAAAGTTTTTCTTTGTTCTCTCCGATGCATCTGTTGCTATGATGAGTAGTTTCACTTTTTTCTTTTCTATTAGTCCTGTTACCATTTCCGTTCCAAAAGCTACTCTGCCTGCTCTCCTAGCCAAACCTAACAACCCCAATATTTTACGATTTGTCAATCAATACACCTCTTAATTCTTCATAAATTTTATCTTCTATTTTCGTTTCAAAAGCCTTTTCTAATCTTTTAGATTTTATTGCCTTATCTAAACAAGAAACATCGTCACAAATATAGGCTCCTCTTCCTGGCAATTTTCCTGTTCTATCTATTTGTATATTACCCTCTTTGTCTTTTACAATACGTATTAATTCTTTTTTTGACTTTTTACTATTACAACCTATACAAGTTCTTTGTGGTATTTTTTTCAAATTCTCACATCCTCTTTTCTATATGTGTATTCCCTTTGTCCTAGTTTTTATTCCTCTTGTTGTGACTCACTTTCCTCATTTTGCATTTTGGCAATCATCTCTCTAAATTGAGACTCACTCTTAATATCTATTTTCCATGTTGTTAACTTTGCTGCCAATCTTGCATTTTGTCCTGCTTTTCCGATAGCAAGTGATAATTGATCATCTGGAACAATGACTTGTGCAAATCTTTCCTCTTCTTTAATATCTACTGCCATTACTTGTGCTGGAAGCAATGCAGAAGAAATATAAATGGCTGGATCCTCGTTCCATTCAATGACATCTATTTTTTCTCCATTTAATTCATTAATAATATTTTGTATACGTATTCCTTTTTGTCCTACACAAGAACCTACTGGATCAATGTTAGGATTTTGAGAATATACTGCAATTTTGCATCTAGAACCTGGGTCTCTTGCTACATTTTTAATTTCAATTAATCCTTCATAAATTTCTGGAATTTCTAGTTCAAATAATTTTCTAACAAATTCTCCATTCGCTCTAGAAAGAATTACTTGAATACTTCCTTTTAGTCCTTTTTCTACATCTAAAATGCATGCTCTTATTTTATCATTTACATGATAATGTTCTGTAGGAATTTGTTCTTTTACAGTAAGAATTCCTTCTATTCTTCCTAAATCCACTACTACCACACCGCCATCTGCTTTTTGTACAATTCCAGAAACAATTTCTCCTTTTTTATCTCCAAATTCTTTATATAAGTATTCTCTGGATGCTTCTCTAATTTTTTGTACAATAACTTGTTTTGCTGTTCCTGCTGCAATTCTACCAAAATTACGTGGTACTAATTCTTTTTCTACTACATCTCCTATTTGGTATTTTTTATCTAATTCTTGTGCTTGTGCTAAAGAAATTTGTGTTTTTGGATTTTCTACTTCCTCTACAACTTCTTTTTGCATATATACATGGATTTCTCCTGTTTCTTTATCCATTGTAATTTTTACATTTTCATCATCACAATCAAAATTTTTCTTGTAAGCTGTTACTAGGGCTGTTTCTATGGACTCTAATAAATATTCTTTTTGTATACCACTTTCTTTTTCTAAATCGTCCATTGCTTTAATTAATTCTGTGCTATCAATTGCTGGTTCGTTTACTTTGTTTTCTTTTTTCTTCATTTTTTTGATTTCCTCCTTTTTAATCCCAATTATAATGTAACTTTACCAAGGATATATTTTTTCTGTCTAATGTAATGTTTTTTCCTGTTTCCTCTTCTATTTCCATATTTTCCTCACAAAAGCTTTTTAATATTCCTTGATATTCTTTCTTTCCATCTATTGGTTTAAATAATTTAATATCTATTACATTTCCTATATTGTCTTCAAAATGCTTTTCTTTTCTTAACACTCTTTCTATACCAGGAGAAGAAACTTCTAGGAAATAAGCTTCTTTGATGTAACTTGCTTCATCTAATGTATCAGAAATGGCATCATTTACTGTTTCGCAATCATTTAAATCAATTCCTTCTGGCTTATCGATGTAGATACGTAAAAAATAGTCTTTTCCTTCTTTTACATATTGTACATCATATAACTGATAGCCTAGTTCTTCTATTTTATTTTCTATTAAATTTTGTACTTTTTCTTCGATGCTTGCCACGGTTTCCCTCCTTTTTGCTCTATTACGCTTAAAGAGTGGGATTTGTTCCCACTCTCTAGTTCATTTTGTTTTGCTATAATTATTATACACTATTTTTCAAGAATTGCAAGCCTTTTTGGAATTTTTTTGAAATTTATTTAATTACTTCCATCTTGCATTCTTTCCCTTTGAAGGCAAATACCATTTTTGTAATGTTGGTAAATCCTCTTTCTCTTAAATTGCTTTCATAATCTCTTTCTTCTATTTGTTTTTTTGCATTGGCAATTACT
>CALXAS010000105.1 GCA_944386315.1 uncultured Clostridia bacterium
AATTTAGTAGAAATAAAAAAGGCAAAAAATTGGCTGAATATTTATACGAATGAATGGAAAATTATAAAAAATAAAATACATATTTTAATTAACAAATATCAAGAGGAAGGAATAGAGGATAATATTTTAAAAAATATTTTTAGTGGATATAATATTATGGGAAAAATAAAATTAAATAAAAAATATAATTTATTAATTAATAAAAATTATGAAAAAAAATATTTTGATGAAGATATTAAAAAAGAATATGAAATTATTTCTAAAAAAATTATTCAATTAAAAAATCATCCTTTAAAAAATAAAATAAAAAATTTAATAGGAATAAAAAGTAGAGTTGTCAAATAAGAACGAAAAAGAAAAAATAAAAGCAAAATAAAGAAGAATATATAAATGCATCAAAAGACAACGGAAAGAACAGAAAGGAGAGAAGGAAATGAAAAGAAAAAAAGGAAACATAATACAAAAATGTAAACAAGGGAAAAATAGATTTGTCAAAAAAGAAAGGAGGAATTTTTTTGGAATTAGAACAAATGCAATCTATAGAAAATGAGGTTGTAATAGAAAAAGAGCAAAAAAATTTTTTAGAAACCACTTTAGGAAAAACAATTAATACAGGTTTAGATATAGGATTAAGAGTATTACTACCAGATTTAATAGAAGATCAAGTAATTGATATTAAAGACACAATAATAGAAAATGGATTTGGAGAGGGAGTAAAAAAAGCAATTTCTTCTGCTATTGATTTGGGAAAAAGTGTAGTAGGCATTTTTACAGGAAATTTTGAAAATATATCTCAAGCACAAACAGCAGTAAAGGATGGAGGTATTTTAGATGGCATTTCTGATGTACTGGATTTTACTTTAGATAAAGTAAAAAATATAGGGATTGTTCCTAATGCAATAATAGAGACAATAAAACAAGGAAAAAATGTTCTTTTAGATAATATGGCTAGTAAAATAGAAGATACATTTAATCAACAATTAGAAAGTGTAGAAAAATTACAAGTATATAATCAAAACTGGAAAGAATATTATCAAAGTCAAAATTTTGAAGGAATGCAAAAAGAATATAACAAAATAAAACAAGAATTAGAAAATATAATACCATTAGAAAAAACAATTAAAGAAACAAGAGAAATAGAGAATATACATATCATGATTCAAAATAATAATGGAAAGTTTAATTTGAGTGAAGAACAATTAAAATTAGCTTCTATTTTTACTTAAAATTATATAACGAAAAACCTAAATTTCCGTATATTTTTTCGCAGTTTTTCCTTGCAAAATGAAAATGGTTTTAGTATAATACTAAGAGAAAAGAAACTGATAAAATAAAGGTTTTGAGCGAAAGGAATGAGTAGAAAAAATGGAAGACAGAGATGGAAAAATTATACCAAGAGACATTGAAGAAGAAATGAAAACTGCCTATATCAGTTATGCCATGAGTGTTATCGTACAACGTGCACTTCCAGATGTAAGAGATGGTTTAAAACCAGTACATAGAAGAATTTTGTATGCAATGTATGAAGATGGTATCACATCAGATAAACCATATAGAAAATGTGCTAACACGGTAGGATCTGTTTTGGGAAGATATCATCCACATGGAGATTCTTCTGTATATGATGCAATGGTTAGAATGGCACAAGATTTCTCAATGAGATATTGCTTAGTAGATGGACATGGTAATTTTGGTTCTATTGATGGTGATGGAGCAGCAGCGATGAGGTATACGGAAGCAAGGATGTCAAAAATAGCAGAGAATATGCTTACGGATATCGAAAAAAATACAGTAGATTTTATGCCAAACTATGATGATAGACTACAAGAGCCAACAGTTTTACCAACAAGAATACCAACTTTATTAATCAATGGTTCTAATGGTATTGCCGTAGGTATGGCAACGAATATACCACCACACAATATTACAGAAGTCATCGATGGTATTATAAAAATAATAGATGACGATAATGTTTCAGATGAAGAATTAATGTCTATTATAAAAGGGCCAGATTTCCCAACAGGAGGAGTTATTCTAGGAAGAGAAGGAATTAGACAAGCTTATACAACAGGAAGAGGAAAAATTATTATTCGAGCAGAAGCAGAAATAGAAGAAATGAGTGGTAATAAACAAAGAATTGTTGTTACATCCCTTCCTTATCAAGTAAATAAAGCAAGATTAATTGAAAACATCGCTTCCCTAGTAAGAGAGAAAAGAATAGAAGGAATTTCTGAATTAAGGGATGAATCGGATAGAGAAGAAAGAGTAAGAATTGTTATTGAATTAAAAAGAGATGCGAATGCACAAGTAGTATTAAATCAATTATACAAATTTACACAAATGCAAGATACTTTTGGTGTTATTATGCTTGCTTTAGTAGATGGTGAACCTAAAATTTTAACATTAAGACAATGCATCGAATACTTTATAGAACATAGAAAAGATGTTATTTTGCGTAGAACACAATTCGAATTAGATAAAGCTCTTGCAAGAGCACATATTTTAGAAGGACTACGTATCGCTATTGATAATATTGATGAAGTTATTCAAATTATACGTAGTGCTTATGATGATGCGAAAGAAAGATTAATAGAAAGATTTAAGTTAACAGATGTACAAGCACAAGCTATTTTGGATATGAGGTTAAAGACTTTATCAGGTTTGCAACGTGAGAAAATAGAAGAAGAATATCAACAACTTATGGAATTAATTGCTCATTTGAGAGATATATTAAATAGTGAGAAATTAGTTTTTGATATTATCAAAGAAGAACTTACGGAAATTAAAGATAAATATGGAGATGAAAGACTTACAAAAATAACAGCAGCAGAGGGAGAATTCGAAATAGAAGATTTAATTAAAGAAGAGCAAACTGTAGTAGCCCTAACTCATTTTGGATACATTAAAAGAATGCCAGTAGATACATATAAAAGTCAAAAAAGAGGAGGAAAGGGAATTACTGGAATAGCAACTAGAGAAGAAGATTTTGTAAAACAAATCTTTACGGCTTCCACACATGATACAATATTATTCTTTAGTAATAAAGGAAAATTATATCATTTAAAAGGATATGAAATTCCAGAAGCAGGAAGAACAGCAAAAGGAACAGCGATTGTTAATTTGTTGCAATTAGATAATGGAGAAAAAATATCGGCTGTTATTCCAATTAGTAATTTTGCAGAAGGCAAATATTTACTAATGGGAACCAAAAATGGATTAATCAAGAAAACTGCTTTATCAGAATATGTTTCTTCTAGAAAAACAGGATTGTTAGCAATTACTTTAAAAGAAGATGACGAATTAATAGATGTAAGACTAACAGATGGAGAAGATAATGTAGTGATGGTTACGAAAAAAGGAATGTCTATTACTTTCGATGAGAAAGATGTAAGACCAATGGGAAGAACAGCACAAGGAGTAATCGGTATACGTTTAGAGGAAGATGACCAAGTAGTTGGAATGGAATCTATTATTACAGGAGGAAAAGCTACACTATTAGCTATTACGGAAAATGGTTTTGGAAAAAGAACAGAATTAGAAGAATACCGAGTACAAAATAGAGGTGGAAGAGGAGTTATTACCTATAAAGTAACACCAAAAACCGGAGATATTGTTGGTATTAAAATTGCATCTGGAGACGAAGACATCATGTTAATTACAGATACAGGAACCATTATTAGATTGAAAGTAAAGGATGTAAGTATTTTAGGAAGATCAACACAGGGAGTAACTTTAATGAGAACAAATGATGGTGGAAAAGTAGTAAGCATTGAATTAATAAATACAAATGAAGAAGAAAATGAAGAATAATAAATAAGAAAAAATAAAAAAGGCAATTATCGAGGTAATTGCCTTTTTAAAAAACGAATGTCTTCTCCGAAAAAATAACAAATATTATAATTTCCAACGATTCTGGAAACAATACGTTCATCATAAGAGGCAAATAAATTTTGCAGGCTTAAATTTGTAGAAATTAAAGTTTTGGTAATATGATTTGCATTTAATAAACGAGTATTAATAATATTAAATAGTTCAGAGAATTTTATATTATTCATAGCTTCTGTTCCCAAGTCATCTATAATTAATAAATCAACTTCTAATAAATGATTATAAGTATCTTTAGAAACATTTCCTTTTGAAAAACGATAATCCATAATAGAATCTAACATAACAGGAGCTGTTTGATATAACACGGTTTTTCCTTTTTTTAATAATTCATTTGCAATGCAACTAGATAAAAAAGATTTACCAAGTCCAGTATTCCCTGTAAATAAAAGATTTTTTTCGTCTGGCTGATCAAAATTTTCAATAAAGCGAAGAGAAATTTTCTTTATATTTTCTATATTCTCTCGAGGAGATATTTTAGAATGATATTTTTTTTCGTCCACAGTATTAGAATATAATGTGGATTGAAAGTGATTAAAATTCTCTTTTTCTAAATTAAAAATATTACATTTATGATATTCTAAATCTAATAAATGTTGTTTTAAACAATTACACATTT
>CALXAS010000106.1 GCA_944386315.1 uncultured Clostridia bacterium
ATTCCTCTAACATTACTAGTTTTATCGTGGTTTCTTTACCATCAATATAGTCATCAATCACTTGTTTTAATTTTTTGATATTTTTCATTTCTGGCTCTATTTCTCTGGTATATTTCTTTGCTCTATCTGCCAGCATTTCTTTAATGGTTACAATATCTTCATTGCTTGCACAAGAAATTCTTTGGAACATCTGGAATACATCATAATATTTAAAGATAGGAATATCGATACATTCTTTAGCAAATTTATCATAGAAAGATTCCATTTTCATAGGAATAAATTTAAAGATTTCTTCTGCTTTTTCTTGGTACATTTTGTCTTTTAATTTTTCATTGATTTCTTCAAAGTGTTTTAATACTTCCTCCATCTCTACGCCAACTGTTTCTACAGAAACTTGTTCTAACTGTTCTTCTACATTTTCACAATAGGATGCTGTAAGAGATGCCATATTCATTCCTGTTAAAAATACACTTTTTATGGCTTTTATATCATAATCTATTAAACCTCTTTTGATAAAGTAACTAAAGTAAGCAAATAACTTCACTATTTCAATTGGCTGTATACTACCTTGTTTTACATTTTCTAATACTTCTTCTATCACTCCATCAAATTCATCATCTGATATTTTCCAATATTCTTCTGTTAGTAATCTCTTATATCCTGGTAATTTATTGGTATCTACTGTGTTGATAATGACTTCCATATTTTCTTTAAATACTTTCATATCAAATATACGAGTACGTACATAAATTTCTATAAATTTAAAGAAACGATATTCTGCTTTAAAGTTATAATAATACGTATTATCAAATTCCTTAATATAGAATTGTCTATTATCCATAAATACTCTAGAAGATACTAAAATTGCTTTATATTCTTCATTATTTTTAATATTAATAAATTTGTCTTTTGTTACTTTACCTGCCTTTATTTCAAAAGAAATAGCAATGGTAAAGATAAGCATGGTCTGCATTACTCTATTATTTGTATTAGGATACGCTTTATTTACCATATCAAAAATTTTCTTAAAATCATTTAAGGCATGTTTTAGAATTCTTAAATTTCTGGTTCCACTTTTATGGAAAGTAGAAACGATTAAATTGGTATTTTCTCTTAAAAATCTTATCAGCTCTGGATATCTTTCATATCGCATCAAAATACCATTAATAATATAATTAAATTCTGGCGCATATTCAAAAGTTTCTCCAATTAGTTTTTCTTTAATTCTTTCATAGTCATTTGCTTTATCAAATACATATTCTATTTGGTCTCTAATACGCTCTACCATTGGTTTATCTGTTTTTTTCACCAATTCGCCTTCCTTATCTAATAAATAAGTGGCAATAAAGGTTTTCATTTCCAAGTTACTACTTTTTAATTTGGTAGATAGCTCTTTTTCATTACAAATAATAATGGTTTTGATATGGTCATGCTCTACAAAATTATTGATATATCCTAAAATATCAATAACATCTACATTGGCTCTCTCTAAGTCGTCAAAACACAATACTTTGTCATCTGTAGAGAAAAACTCTGCATAATCTAATTTATCTCCATTTTGTGTAACTCCAAAGAAGTTAGCCATATCTAGTCCAGTTTTAGCATATTCCGGAATAGATATTTGACCATTGGCATCCATATATTTTTTTAGATTTTTATCCATTAATTGTGTCGTTTCAATAAATATTTTTTTGCTAATTTCCTCTAAGTTAGAGATTCCATAAAGAGACATATAAATGGTCCTGTAACGCTTGCCATTTAAGCTCATGGATTCTATTTTATTACGAATTTTGTGATTCCAAAAGTAGGTTTTTCCGCTTCCCCACTCTCCATTTATCATAATGGCATAATCTGTATAATCTGCCCTAATATAGTCTAAAATACTTTCTACCAAATCTTCCAAGTGTTTCCCTTCTTTCTTTTAATCTTTTGCAATGGTAACTACTACAATACTTCTTGCACCATTTTCTTTTAAAATTTTAGCGCATTCTCTTACAGTACTTCCTGTTGTATAAATATCATCTAATAAAATAATATCTTTTTCTTTTATTTTTTCCGCATTTTGTATTTCATATACTTGCTTTGCATTTTCTATTCTTTCTTCTCTAGAAAGTGTACTTTGTGGTTTCGTATGTTTTACCTTCAGCAAAACGTTTGCTTCTACACTTATTCTAGTTTCTTCCTTTTCCCATTTTCTTGCTATTAAAAGGCTTTGATTGTATCCTCTTTCTTTTTGTCTTTTTTTATGAATAGGAACTGGTATGATTATATCATAATTTTTCAAAAATCTACCTATTTTTTCATTTTTTAATAAAAATTTTACAAAAATTTCACAAAGATAGGCTTTATCATGAAATTTAAAATCTAACAATAATTTTCTTATCACTCCTGTATAATCAAATAGATAAATATGATAAGAAAAATAATCTATTTCTGCATCATGCTGTTCTATTTTGTATTTTGCTAATTTTTCCAACTTTCTAGTACATCTTTCACATATTATATTTTTCCCTCTTTTCCCACAGATATAACACAATGGTGGAAAAAGAATAGGTTCTATTTTTTCCCACAAAAAAATAAGGGCATTTTTTCCACAAGACATTTTAGCACCGTCCTTTTTTCATTTTAGCCCCTATTTTCTTGTTTTTTGTTTTTAATGTTGTCCCATTGTTAAAACCTCTACTTGTTTTACCACTCTTCGTAGAATGTCTGCCGTATCTACTTGTTCCTCACGCATTTCTTTTACATCCATTTCTACTCTTTGCAGTCTAACATCCATTGCATTTTGCTTTTGTTTCATTTCTTTTATTTCTTGTTTTATTCCTGCTATTTCTTGCTTCATTCCTGCTATTTCTTGCTTTATTCCTGCTATTTCTTGCTTTATTCCGTCTATTTCTTGTTTCATTCCTACTATTTCTTTTCTCATTTCGTCTATCTCTCTGCCTAAGTTAATAATGTCCTGTCGTACACTTATCATAGTTGCCTGCATTCCTATGACTGCTTGGTAAATTTGTTGTAGCATTTCTTCTTGCATTAGTATCCCTCCTTTCTTATTTATTTAGGAATATATTAATTTATTTTAACTTATAAATCAAATTCTATTTTTCGTCATTTTCCCCCAATTTTTTCATTTTATATGCTAATCCCGTGTTTCTTCTCTTGTTATCTACGTTTTTTAGCATATATTCAATTACAGAATAACTTCCTATTACAATAAGTAATTCTTTCGCTCTGGTCATTCCTGTATATAGTAAATTTCTGGTAAGCAACATTGGCGCAGCAGGTGGAACCACCATAATTACTACATCAAATTCACTTCCGCTGTGCTTTATGAATCGTAATACTGTAAGCATGTTCTATTTGGTCTAAGTCCTGAAAAGGATACCAAGAAACTTTTCCATCATCAAACTGAATGGTAACTGTTTTTTCTTCTTCGTCAATTTCTAAAATCGTTCCCAATTCTCCATTAAAAACTCCTGTCCCTGTTTCGTATGGCTCTTTTTTCTCCCAAAAAATATCATAATTATTTTTAATTTGCATAATTCTATCTTTTTCTCGGTAGATAGTATCTCCTACTTTTTTTTCTAAAAAAGCATCACTTTCTGGATTCAAGTGCTTTTGCAAAGTTTTATTTAATTCTTTTGTCCCCAACATTCCTTTTTTCGTTGGCGTAATTACTTGAATATTTTGAAAGAAATCATAGTTTCCATAGTTTTGTAATCTGCCCTTACAAAGGGAAATCACTTGTGATAACATTTTTTCTTGATTGTTTTCTGCTATATAAAAAAAATCCTCTTTTAAATCTTTCTGATTGCTTTTTTCTATTTCAGCCTTACTTAAAAACATTTCTCCTTCGTTGGCTCTATGTGCATTTAAAATAATTTTACTTTTGGCTGCTTGTCTAAAAATTTTATTTAGCACAATGGTTTTTACTTGTTCTGAATCTATTAAATCTTTTAAAATACTACCAGGTCCTACTGATGGCAACTGGTCACTGTCTCCTACTAATATCAGTTTTGTTCCTTGAAATAGCGCTTTTACCAAATAATTCATTAAAAACACATCCACCATAGATACTTCATCAATAATAACTATATCTGCATCTAATGGGGCTACTTCATAGCCTACACTTTGTATTTTACTCTCTTCTTCTACTTTTCCAATTTCTAATAACCTATGTAATGTTTTTGCCTCTTCTCCTGTAGTCTCTGTCATACGTTTGGCAGCTCGTCCGCGTTGGTGCGCAAAGAACTGTCTTTTTTCCCTGTGCTTTATATAACTCTATTATCGTTTTGATAATCGTAGTTTTTCCAGTACCTGGTCCTCCTGTTATTATGCATACATTATTTTCGTTTACTGCCTCTATTGCTTCTTTTTGTTTTTCCGATAATTCCATATCTGTTTGTTTTTCTATTTTCTTTAATTCTTTTTCTAAATGCGGTATCTTTTTGATATTATTGGCTCGATTTAAGATAGTAATTTT
>CALXAS010000107.1 GCA_944386315.1 uncultured Clostridia bacterium
ATAACAACTACATCAGGAAGTATCAAAGTTGACTAATTTTATATGAATTATAGATTATTTTTCTCTTAAATGATATATTTTATTAAGAGAGAAAAATAATTGAAAATATGGAGGAAATAAATGAAAAAAATTCTAATTCACGGATCAGGTCATAAAGCAGATAGTTGGGACAAAGTAATTTCCTATATGAATAATGATAAGGATATATTATGTCCTAATTTATCTGAAATTTTAAATGATAAAGAAGCAAGTTATGATAATTTATATTCTTCTTTTGTAGAATACTGTAATAAAATAGATGGAAAAATAGACTTGTGTGGTCTTTCACTAGGTGGCATATTAGCACTAAACTACGCTATAGATTATCCAAATAAAGTAGAAAAATTAGTTTTAATAGGAACACCTCATAAAGTACCGAAAGTAATGTTTAGTATTCAAAATGTCATATTTAAGTTTTTGCCTAAAAAACTGTTTGAAACAATGGCTTTCAATAAAAGAGATACATTTATTTTAGGTAACACTATGAAAAAATTAGATTTTAGTAATAGAGTACAAAATGTTAAATGTCCAACTCTAGTTATTTGTGGAGAAAAAGATAACACAAATATGAAGTCTGCACATTATCTAGCTGAAAATATAAAAAGTGCCAAATTAGAAATTATGAAAAATACAGGTCACATTGTAAACGAAGAAAATCCAAAAGAGTTATCGGAATTATTGACTGAGTTTTGGAAAGTATAAGCAAAATGATATCAATGATTATAAAATGAGGTGCAAGAATATGAAAAAAATAATGATAGTAGAAGATGATAAAAAAATACGAAAAGAATTAGAAACATTTTTAAATAAACACGGTTTTATTGCAAAAAGCTTGGAAAAATTTGATAATACCATACAAGATATATTAAAGGAGAATGCTGATTTAGTATTATTGGATATTAATCTGCCATACATAGACGGTGAATTTGTGTGTAAAGAAGTAAGAAAAACATCTGATGTACCAATTATCATGGTAACAAGTAGAGATAATGAAATAGATGAATTAATGAGCTTAAATTACGGAGCAGACCAATATGTAACTAAGCCCTATAACATACAAATATTACTTGCCAAAATAAATGGTTTGCTGAAAAGAAATCAAAAACAAGAAAAACGAATACAGAAAATTGATTGCGATGGTTTTGTTTTAAACATAGCAGAAAGAGTTATTGAAAAAGAGGATAAGAAGATTGAACTTACCAAAAATGAGTATAGCATTTTATATTATTTAAGTATCAATAAGGGAAAAGTTGTGTCAAGAGATGAAATTATGGACTATCTATGGGAAAGTGAAGAATTTATTGATGATAATACATTAAGTGTAAATGTCAAAAGATTAAGGAACAAATTAGAAGAACTAGGCGTTGTAGATAGAATTGAGACTAGGAGAGGACAAGGCTATCTATTAGTTGGAAAGGAAAACTAGCATGAAATTCAAAGATTTTGTAAAAGAAAAAATGATATTAATAGTAGGTATCCTACTAGCTATTTCAAGTATAGAAATACTGCTTCTTGCCTATAAAGTTGGCATTTTAGTGCGATTATATTGTGCTCTTATCGTAATTTTTGTTGTGGTACTTGCAATTTTGGTAGAATATAAAAGAAAAAAAGATTACTATGATGAATTAATAAAAAATATGGAGGATTTAAGAGAGAAATACTTGATTTCAGAAATAATAAAAACTCCCAATTTTATAGAAGGTAAAATTTTAAAAGAGATTTTACAAGATACAGGTAAATCCATGCTGGAAAATGTGAATTATTATAAAAATATTCAAGAAGATTATAAAGAATATATAGAATTATGGATTCACGAGGTAAAAATACCTATTGCAGCTAGTAAATTGATGATACAAAATAATAAAAACCAAATAACAAAGAGTATAGATGAAGAATTAGATAAGGTAGAAAATTATACAGAACAAGCCTTGTTTTATGCTAGAAGCAATACAGTAGAAAAGGACTATATTATTAATAAAACTAATTTAAAGGAAATAGTGAATGGTGCCATATTAAAGAATAAAACCACTTTATTAAATGAAAAAGTGTCTATAGAATTAACAAACTTAAAATCAGAAGAAGTGTATACAGATAGTAAATGGGCTGTATTCATTATTAATCAGATTATACAAAATGCGATTAAATACTCTAAAAAAGAAGATAAAAAAATAGAAATTTCTTCAAAAGAAAAAAATGAAAAAGTTATTTTGTATATAAAAGATAACGGAATAGGAATAAAAAAAGGAGAAATTATAAGGGTATTTGAAAAAGGCTTTACAGGGGAAAACGGAAGGACTATTGGTCAAAAGTCAACTGGCATAGGTTTGTATCTATGTAAAAAATTATGCGATAAATTAGGTTTAGGAATAGAACTTAATTCAGAAAAAGGAGAGGGAACAGAAGTAAGAATCATTTTTCCAAAAAATAGTTATACAAATTTTTAACGGCTCTTTCACATAGAGCTGTTTTTTTACCTTACGAAAATGTAAGGCAAATGTAAGATAAAAAAATGGCAAGGAAATAGGAGATATTTTATAATATAGTTAAAATATGTGAAAGGAGATTTTATGATGAGCACTGTATTAGAAGTGAAAAACATTGAGAAATACTACGGAAATAAATCTAACCTAACAAAGGCAATTGATGGGATTAGTTTTCATGTAGAAGAAGGAGAATTTGTTGGAATAATGGGAGCATCTGGCTCAGGTAAAACTACTTTATTAAATTGTATTTCTACTATAGACAGAGTAACGGCAGGAAAAATTATTATCAATAACCAAGACATAACAAAGTTAAAGGGCAATAAACTAAATAAGTTCAGAAGAGAAGAGCTAGGATTTATATTTCAAGATTTCAATTTACTAGATACTCTAACATCTTATGAGAATATTGCACTAGCACTAACTATCCAAAAAGTAAACCCTCATGAAATAGATAAGAGAGTAAAAGAGGTGGCAGAAAAATTAGATATTTCTGAAATATTAAACAAATATCCTTATCAAATATCTGGTGGACAAAAGCAAAGAGTAGCATCGGCAAGAGCCATTATTACAAATCCTAAAATAGTACTTGCAGATGAACCAACCGGAGCATTAGATAGCAAATCTGCAAGACAATTACTAGAAACATTTGAGCACTTAAACAAAAAATTAGGAGCAACTATATTAATGGTTACTCACGATGCCTTCACAGCTAGTTATGCAGAGAAAATTATATTTATTAAAGATGGTAAGATATTTAATGAACTTACAAAAGGAGAAGATACAAGGAAACAATTCTTTGAGAAAATCATCGAGGTACAAACACTTCTTGGAGGTGATTTGAACGATGTTATTTAAGCTATCCATAAGAAATATGAAAAAGAGTTTTAAAGATTATGCTATCTATTTTTTAACATTAGTATTGGGTGTAGCACTTTTCTATATGTTTAACTCTTTAGACAGTCAACAAGCAATGCTTGAAGTATCGCAGTCTACAAGACAAATGATACAATTACTGGTTCAATTACTTGGAATGGTTTCAGTTTTTATTGCCATTATACTTGGATTTTTAATAGTATATGCCAATAACTTTTTAATTAATAGAAGAAAAAAAGAATTTGGTATTTATATGACACTTGGTATGGGAAGAAGGCAAATATCTAGTCTCATTCTATTAGAAACCATATTAATAGGAATTTTGTCATTGGTAGTTGGCTTATTTATAGGGATTTTTGCCTCACAATTTATGTCTATATTAGTAGCAAAATTATTTGAAGCAGATATGACTGAATTTACCTTTGTGTTTTCTAAAGATGCTTGTATAAAAACTTGTATATATTTTGCTGTAATGTATCTAGCAGTGATTATATTTAATACTTTAACCATTTCCAGATACAAATTGATTAATTTATTAACAGCAGTAAGAAAAAATGAAAAAGTAAAAATAAAGAATCCTATTATTTCTATACTTGTATTTCTCATTTCAGCAGTTATACTAGGATATGCTTATTATTTAGTAACTGGTGGTGTATATGAGTTACAAACAGGTAATGAATTACTAATTCCTATATTAATGGGAATTGTAGGTACTATTGGAATATTCTGGTCCTTATCAGGATTTATATTAAAAATCATTCAATCTAGTAAGAAGATTTATTTAAAAGGAACAAATATGTTTGTATTAAGACAATTAAATAATAAGATTAATACAAATATAGCAAGTATGAGTATCATATGTTTAATGCTATTTATGACAATTAGTGTATTATCCAGTAGTTTATCCATAAAGTCGGCATTAGATTCCCAATTAGATAGATTTACGCCAGTAGATGTAACCTTATATAAACCAGCCTATTTACCAGAAAGCTATGTGAGTTCCTATAGTGGCAAAACAATATATAATTCAGAAGAA
>CALXAS010000108.1 GCA_944386315.1 uncultured Clostridia bacterium
ACCAATTAACGCTCCCACAATGCATCCAATAATAATTGCGATAAATAACATCATTCTTCTTCTACCTCCTTTGCATCATTCAAACTCATAAGTTCTCTAGAACTGCTATAAGCTGGAATAGTTATATTGTTTTGTTGTACTAATTCTACTGTTTCACCATTACTGGTATGTGTATCTATAAACCCGCTATTTTTTAAACTAAGTGCACTAAATAAATAGGTTTGATCTCCAATTGCCTTTACCACATAAGGAGATGTAACTCTTTCGGTATTGACTAAAATGCTATCTCCTACTGCTACAATCTCAGACATATTTACGATTCTCTTATCATTAATAGAGATAGCTTCTGCTCCTGCCAAGCGAAGTTCATTAACTAATACTAATAAATCATCTGCTGAAATGGTTTGTGCATCATTATCTGTTAATGTTACAATAACCCCATTTCCTACTACATCTGTTTTTCCTAGTAATAAGTTTGTTTGCTCTAATTCTTGATCTAAAATTTCAGAAGATGCCTCATTGGATTCAATTGTTCTTTTATATTCATCAATGGTGTTTTGCGTTTCGGTTAATCGTTGGGCTGTTTCCTCATATTTCTCTTTCCAACTAGAAAGCATGGTTCTAAGCTCTGCTTCTCTTGCTGTCTCTATCCCCGTAATGTCTGTTTCTTCTATTGTTTTGAATTGTGCAAACATGACCGCCACTAAAAGCATTGTGACTAAACCTATAATTACAGCAATGTATATTTTTTGTTTTTTCATCCTTTTTCTCCCTTCTCTTTATTGCATCTCATTAGAATTTTCTTCCTATTTCTATTCTTGTGTTCTCATATACTTAGCAGAAATAACTCCTGAATATTTTGGGATTTCTACTTTACTGGACTTTTTCATACTTGTTACAATTCCATAGGAATTTAACTCTTCTAAAAATCCACCTGGTCTATCTAATGCCGTCATTAATCTTTCAGGGAAACCAATTGCTTTAATAACAAAAGGAGAACTTACTCTAGCATCATTTACTTTAATTACATTCCCTATACAAATAATACTTGTGGTAGAAACTACTCTTTGTCCATTAATGGATATAGCTTCTGCTCCCGCATTTTTAAGCTCATTTACTATCATTCGAATATCAGAATCATGTACTAAATGATTGGAAATTTGGTCTAACACGCTAATAGAATCTACTGTTGCATTTGGGTCATCTTGCAATGTAATTTCTACACCTTCTCCTTCTAAATCTGTTAACCCTAATAAATTATTATTTAATTTTATTTCTGCTTCTTTTTCTGCAGAACTACTATCATTTTGAGTAGCCTGCTCTCTTATTTGTGCTAATTCTTTTTCTGCATTTTCTAAACTACTGTAAGCATTATCATATCTCTCCTTCATTCTTAGCACTTCATCCCTTAATTCATCTTCTGCTAAAGTTTGACCAACTGTTTCGTTCGTTCCTTTTATAGTATTGATTTGTATTACAATAGCAATGGTTAATATCATACACACCACTCCTAATGTAATAGCTATTTTGTTTTTACTCAAATTCTTTCACTTCCTTTTATACATTTACATTTTGTCTAAACATTGGATATTCATTGTTTAAATCTACATTTACAAAAATTTCTCCTGCTACGCCCTTTTCTTTTTCCAAAATGGCTTTTACATTTAACATTTTATCGCTTAAGTTGGAATCATCTCCCATATGTACTATTTTTTGTTCTGTCTCCATTACCAACTTATAATCTTCATCATCTTCTATTCCTATTCTAGTAATGTAACTTGCAATATCATTTTCTTTAGCTAAATTTACCATACGAAGTACTATTTCTAATTTTTCTAAATCGCTTTGGCACAACCTATTTCCTACTATTAAGTCATCCACACTTGTTTCTAAACCTTGCAAAATAGGTAATTCCAATTTTTCAGGAGAAAGCTCTAATAAATAGCCTTGATTACTCATATATAAATACTGGTTGTCCTTTTCTATCATAAAAGTAGCCACTCTCTCTGTAATTGTAATTTGTATTTCTGCAGGTAAATTTCTGTTAATGGTTACTTTATCTATATAAGCATTTTGCTTGATATTTTCTCTTGTTTGTCCTTTCCCTACTTTGAAAATATTTTCTCCTACGGTAATTCCTGATAAGCTAATAATTTCCGCTGTACTAATTTGGCTGTTACCTTGCACCGTAATAGTTTGTATATTAAAAATTGGTGACAACATAACAGCAATTGTAGAAGCTACTAGGATAATGGCTAGACTAGTAAATCCTACAATTTTTTTGATTTTCTTTTTTCTTTTTTCCCTTTTTATCCTTTCCTCTTCTGAGATTGGCTCTTGTTGTTTTGGAATGTATTTTTTCTTGTTTTTTACTGTTTTAGGTCTGCTGGATGTTTTGCTTGTTTGCTTTGTTTGGTCTGGTTGTTTTATCTGTTTTGCTTTGTTTTGTATTATTTGTTTTTTCTTTGCTTTTTTTGCCTTATTATTTTTTTGAGAATCACCGCTTTTTTTATTAGAATAAGGTATCTCTTGCTGGGGTTTACTTTTCTTTTTTGGTTCTTCTATTTTCGTAACTCCTATTATAATCTCATCATCAAAGCGAAAGGTATCTTCCTTCTGTTCTTGTATTGTTTCCTCCTTTTGCTTCATTCTTTTTCCTTTTGCAAAAACTTTCCTTTTCTTTTCCTCTTTGGTATTTCTTGCCATTATCTCACCTCTTTTCTTTTATGTATTTTTCAATTCTATTTTTGCACCTATTTTGGTTAACTTTTCTTCCAATTTTTCATATCCTCTTTGGATATACTCTATATTTTCCACTTTTGTTATCCCTCTGGCTCCTAACCCTGCAATTACTAGCGCTGCCCCTCCTCGCAAGTCTGTACTAGTTACTGTTGCAGCACTAAGCCTCTTTACTCCTTTAATAACTGCCATTTTCCCTTCTATTTGAATTTTGGCTCCCATTCTCTGCAATTCTGTTAAATATTTATATCGATTTTCAAAAATATTTTCAATAATGACAGAAGTTCCTTTTGCTGTAGTAAGCATAGCTCCAAAAATGGATTGCATATCTGTTGGAAAACCCGGGTATGGCATGGTTTTTATATCTACCGCTTTTAGCTTTTTGGGTACTTGTATTTCTATTTTCTTATTTCCTACCTCTATTTTTGCCCCTGCTTCTTGCAATTTATATATGATAGGTGTTACATGCTCTGGCACTACTTGATTAAGGATTAAATTTCCACCCGTTACCGCTGCTGCACAAAGAAATGTTCCTGTTTCTATTCTATCTGGCATTACTTTATAGCTAACTTCTTTTAGTTTTTTTACTCCTGTAATTTTTACAATGTTGGTTCCTGCACCTTCTATTTTAGCTCCCATACGATTTAAAAAGATAGCTAAGTCTTCTATTTCTGGCTCCATAGCAGCATTTGTAATGGTAGTTTCTCCTTCTGCTAGCACCGATGCTAATATGATATTTTCTGTGGCACCTACACTTGGAAAATCTAGGTTAATATTTGCCCCTATTATTTTATCACACTTGCACCTAATAAATCCAGCATTTTCCTCAATATTTATTCCTAATTTTTTAAAAGCGTTCAAATGTAGGTCTATCGGCCTTGCTCCAATCTCACAACCCCCTGGATACGTAAAGACCGCTTCTTTAAATCTTCCTACAATCGCTCCTGCCATAATTACTGTAGAACGCATTTGCCTCATTAAATCTTCTGGTATTTCTGTACTTTTCATTGGTTTCGAATTAATTTCTATTTTATCACCATTTTTACTGACTTTGCAACCTAAATATTTTAATATCTTTAAGGTGATTTGTGTATCATGAATATTGGGTACGTGATACAATTTTGTACTACTGCCATTTAAAATGCTTGCTGCTATAATAGGTAGGGATGCATTTTTTGAACCAGATATGTACACTTCCCCTTCTAATTTTCTTCCTCCTTCTATGATATATTCTTGCATTTTGTTTTCTCCCTTCTTGATTATTTTGCTATATATTATGTTGCATCTTATAAAAAAGTGAGAATTTGCTTTTTTTGCTTTGCAAGAAAAAAGAACTAGGGATAAATTTCTAGTTCTTTTTGTGCTATATTGGGATAATATTCCGTTATTCTCTGCTTAATTTTCATTTTTATCGGAAATCTTTTTAATTTTTTGTCTTCTATATATTCATAATCCAATTTATTTGTTTTAGTTACAACAGATTCTCCAAGATTTTTTTCAATATCCTCCCTAGCAACTTTTGCAGCATGTCCTCCCAATTTAGCAACTTTTATATTTTCCTTTAATCCATTTGGTTTTTGTTTAGTTGCTAATCTCTTAGTAGCTTCCTCTGATAAATCTGTTAATAT
>CALXAS010000109.1 GCA_944386315.1 uncultured Clostridia bacterium
GGGGTAGGAAATAAGAGAAAGGAAATTACGCAGGATAGTCTAGGAATTCCTGTTATTGCGATTGGTATTCCTACTGTGGTAGAAACAGCCATTGTGGTAAATGATGCTTTAGATTTATTTATTGAAAAATTACAAGAAGAGGCAAAGTCCAATGATACGTTAAATCGTTTAAAAGAAGAGGATAATTATGAGACCATAAAAGAAGCCCTTTTGCCAAAGGACTATAATTTTATTGTAACTCCAAAAGAAATTGATCATCTAATAGCCAATATGTCTAAAATTGTAGCATTAGGCATTAATGCAAGTATGTAAAGAGCAACTACGATAAAGGTAAAAGAAAACTTAATCCATATAAAATAAGAAGATGGGCAGGATAAAATATGTAAAATAAATATTTTGTTTTTGGCCCTTCCTTTTTGTTATAAAAAGCAATCAAAATAGAAGGCACAAGTGTAAAAATAAAGCATAAAATATAACGTAAAGATGGCATAAATATCATATATGGCCCATAGCGAAGAATAGCAAAAACAAAATTAGCAAGGAAAAATCCTATAGGAATCTCTTTCCATAAATAGAAAAGAAAAATTAAAAGTACGCCATAAGCACCATAGTCTACACGAAATAGCTCGCCAGAAAGACAGATAAATAAACTAGCAACAATACCTAAAAAGCGGTTTTTTATTTTGTCATAACAAAAAATGGCAAGTAAACCTAGTAATAAAGTAAAAAAGATATTCAAAGTCCAAATATTTTCGCCCGTTTGAAACAAAGACAAAAATAACATAAATGGTATTTGAGAGATGAGCCCAAAAAGAAAAAGTTTTCCACATAACTTTTTAAAATTTTTCGTATAGATGTATCCTTGAGTCATTTGAAACGCAAACAGCGGAAAAGCAATACGCCCAATTACGTTAAAAAAGGAAAAAGACCTTACTAGGCTATCACCTATATGATCCGATAGCATGGTAATCATACCAATTATTTTTAATAGAAAACTACTCATAATCGATATCCTTTCCATATGATAGATATTATGATTTAATTATGCAATAGAAAATAAAAAAAAGCAAGTATTTTTCTTGCACAAATGATAGAATTGAGATACAATACTTTTGGATAAACAAAGGAGGAGGTAGACAGATTTGAATTTAAAATTAGATACAAAACATACCAATATACAAACGAAAGAAATGATGAAATATGCAGAGCAAGTGGCAGAAATTCATAAAGATTTGCATAAAAGAGCAAAAGATAAAAATGATTTTGTAGGCTGGCTCACATTACCAGACACTTACGATAAAAAAGAATTTGAAAAAATAAAAAAATGTGCCCAAAAGATACAAGAAGACTCTGATGTATTAGTAGTAATAGGAATAGGAGGTTCTTATTTAGGAGCAAGAGCAGTAATAGAAAGCTTAACACATACTTTTTATAATCTTCTGCCAAAAGAACAAAGAAAGACACCACAAATTTTATTTGTAGGAAATAACTTAAGTGAAAGCTATATTAACGATATGCTAGAATTAATAGGAGATAGAGACCTTTCTATTAATGTCATTTCTAAATCAGGAACTACAACAGAACCAGCTATTGCTTTTCGTATTTTTAGAGAATTTTTAGAAAACAAATATGGATTAAAAGAAGCAAGAAAAAGAATTTATGTGACAACAGATAAAAAAAGAGGAGCATTAAAACAACTGGCAACCACAGAAAAATACGAAAGATTTGTGATACCGGATAATATAGGAGGTAGGTATTCTGTATTAACACCTGTAGGATTACTACCAATTGCAGTAGCGGGAATTGATATAGATGCCTTGATGGAAGGTGCTGCTTTTGCACAGCAAAAATACAGCGACCAAAACTTAAAATATAATATCTGTTATCAGTATGCTGTACTTCGTCATATATTATATCAAAAAATGAAAAACATAGAGATTTTAGTGACTTATGAACCTAAAATGCATTATTTTATAGAATGGTGGAAGCAATTATTTGGAGAGAGCGAAGGAAAAGATAAAAAAGGAATTTATCCTTCAGGAGCAGAATTTACTACGGATTTGCATTCTTTAGGGCAATATATACAAGAGGGAAGAAGAAATTTGTTTGAAACAGTTTTAGCAATTGATAAAGTAGATAAAACCATGAAAATACAGTATGATGAAGATAATTTAGACGGATTAAATTATTTAGAGGATAAGACAATAGACTTTGTGAATAAAAAGGCTATGGAAGGAACGATACTTGCCCATGAGGAAGGAGATGTTCCTAACATTGTTATTCATTTAGAAAAGCTAGATGCGAAAACATTAGGCCATTTGATTTATTTCTTTGAATTAGCTTGTAGCGTTTCTGGAACACTTTTAGGAGTAAATCCTTTTGATCAACCAGGAGTAGAAAAATATAAGACGAATATGTTTCGTTTGCTTAAAAAACCGGGGTATATAGAAGATTAGGGGTGTCTTGCAATAAGACACCCCTTTAACTCAAACATTGCAAAAGTTATTAATAAAATATTTCATTCTTATCAGGCATCATATCAACATGAATGTATATATAATAGTACCCTGTATATTTTCCTTCGTTCGCATATAAGGCAATATCCATTCTCATGCATCCAAAGCCCCAGACAATAGACTCAATTGTATTCATTACCCAATAATTTATGTAAAATTTTACCATGTTTTTATATATTTTTCAATAAAAATAGAAGAGAATGAAACTGAAATTCAAGCAAGAAAGATTTTATGGTTCATGTCAGTACTATACTATGTTGTTTCCATTGGTCTAATATAAAAAAATAGTTTGAAGTAATTATTCCCATTATATATTTTAAATCTTTTTCTGGTATTCTACCTTTATTGTGTCCTAATATACAACCACCAGCTTTAGTTGAATTGAATGTTGGCTTGCCTTTAGATATATGAACATGTATAGGTTCCATAAATTCATCAGACCAGAAAAAAATTTTATAGCCGCATTATTTCAAATAAACTAGGCAATTTTAATTCCTCCTTCTCTAGCCCATTCATAAAAATATGGAGCACCTTTTTCTACTATTTTTTTAAACATTTCTTTTTCGGTTTTACTATAATGTCCTTCTTCATATACTATTTTATAAGTAGGAAGTTCAAATCGTATACTGTCAAAACCATATTCCATAGGTCTTTCAAAATGTACATAAAGAACTTCTTCTCCATTATCATTTTTTACTATATTAGAAAAAGTAACCAATGTTTCATCAGAATATTTGCAAAATGGATACATCATAAAACTCACACTCCTTAAGATTAATTAATATATATTATAACATTATTGAAAAAAATTTACTACAATTTTTGTAATAGTTTTTAGCGAAAATTTTAAAGAAAATGGAAGTTATACCTTAATACTATTTTTACAAAAGAAAAACTACTTCTTGCGAAGTAGAAAAAAGATAAACTTTTTTTGTTCAAATTTCTAAAAACATATAACTTGTCCTTTCCATAATTAAAGCCCTCTATAACTTGATATAGAAGGCCAAACATTTAGCAAAATGGATAATTTATTACTCGCACAACCATAAAGCGAGAAACATTTTCTTACTATATTTAGTTCAAATAAATTTGGTGCCAATAAAGTAGTTATCTACAACTTTTTGGCTCTCATAACGATTGATACAAATATCAATCAATTTAATAAAGTATATCATATTTTTTATAAATTACAATAAAATCATAAAAGAATTCATAAAAAAAGAAACCTCTTACGAGGAAAAGAAATAATTTTCTTTTTTAGTTGGTTACTTGCCAAAGTATAACTTCCATTTTGACTTTGACAAGTCAATCTTTTCTTCTTTTAATTCCTTGATTTTGTCATTGTTTGCTACATAAACCTCAATCTGCTTTTGTACCAATGTATCCGATTTCAGTTCTGGAAAAAGAGAAACAAGATTTATGGCATCTTTATCTTTTAACTCTCCATATGTGCTTGCTTCAAAATCCATATAACTTTTTACGGTGACATTAATACTTTCTTCGATAGATGCATTTTCTTCTTCATACATTGCGATTTTGTTATCAATAGTGTATCCAGTTCCTACTCTGTTAATGAGTATAAATACCCAAATCAAGAAAATAATAGAAACTATACCAGCAATAATGGCTACTATAAAATAGCCGAAGCACACATTTTCATTTGCTTCTTTTATGCACCTCACAACAAAGAATACTGGTAAGCGATCAATAAAAAGACGTATTGAAAACCTCCCAATCTTCGATATATCATATAGATATAAAAAAGATGGGA
>CALXAS010000110.1 GCA_944386315.1 uncultured Clostridia bacterium
ACGAAAAGTTTGATGGAACAGGGTATCCAGAGGGATTAAAAAATGATGAAATTACAACCATTTGTAAAGTTATGGCAGTAATAGATGTTTATGATGCACTAGTAAATGACCGTGTATACAAAAAAGCAATGCCATATGAAGAAGCAGAAAAATATATTATTGAGCAAAGCGGAAAAGCGTTTGATCCAAAAGTGATTAATATATTCCGCATTGTAAAAAGCGATTTAAGAAAAATTAACGAAGAAAACCAAGACCAATAAGAACACTTTTTCTTCACAATTTCTTTACCAAACTTGCAAAGGGAAAACAACAAATGGACACAAAAGGTGGATATAATAAAAGCACAGTAAAGAGAGAGGAGAGTGAGGAAAATAAGAAAAAATACAAAAAGAAAGGCGGTTGTACATGGAAATAAAAATAATAGGTTCTAATTGTAAAAATGGAATGCAGTTATATAAAATGACTTCAAGAGCAGTAGATGCTATAGGAGGTGATATAGTCAAGGAAAAGTATTAACAGAACGAGAAATTAGTAAAATGATATCATAAATAAAAAATAAGATAAAGGTTTATGGGTGGTACCTTATGGAAAAACCTAAATATAGAAGAAAAGGAAGTGAATGCCTATACGAAACTAAAAAAGTGCAATTAGTGTAAAAAAGAATCATCCCCTTTGAAATAGATAAAATAAAAAGTATGAGTGAAATATCTCATACTTTTTTTGGAAAAAGTTCTATCTTTTTGAAAGGGAATATGATACAATAACATGCAGTAGAATGTAATTACATTCTACCAGCTATTAATACCTTAAGAGGTGAAAAATATGATAAAATTTACAAAAATGCATGGGCTAGGAAATGACTATGTCTATATAGATTGCACAAAACAGAAGCAATCAATAGATAATGCGTCATCCCTAGCTCAATTTGTTAGTGACCGACATTTAGGAGTCGGTTCAGATGGGTTAATACTCATCAAAGATAGTAGCATTGCAGATTTTAAAATGCAAATGTTTAACTATGATGGTAGTGAAGCAGAAATGTGTGGGAACGGCATTCGTTGTGTACGGAAAATTCGTTTATGATAAGGGACTCACACAAAAAGAAAGTATTACCGTAGAAACTTTGGCTGGTATAAAACAGCTAACACTCTATCCAGAAAAGGGGAAAGTAAGCCGTGTAAAAGTAGACATGGGAGAGCCAATACTAGAGGCAGAAAAAATTCCTGTGGTGGCTGAAAACACACCAGTTATGAATTTAGAACTATCTGTTCTAGATAAGAATTTTTCTTTTACTTGTGTTTCTATGGGAAATCCACATGCGATTACTTTTGTGGAAGATGTAAAACATTTTCCAGTAAAAAAGTATGGAGAAATGATAGAAGTAGAGGAACATTTCCCTAAAAGAACAAACGTAGAATTTGCAGAAGTAGTAAATAAACATACAATAAAAATGCGTGTTTGGGAAAGAGGTACAGGAGAAACTATGGCGTGTGGAACAGGAGCTTGTGCTACAGCGGTAGCAGGAGTTTTAAAACAATATACACAAAGAAAAGTGAGTGTAGAGTTATTAGGTGGTAATTTAGAAATTGAATGGAATGAAAAAAATAATCATATATATATGACAGGGCCTGCCACCACGGTTTTTGAAGGAGAATTGGTGGAAGAGTAATTACAATTTTTGCAGTACACAATTCTATGAAAAACGTACAGTTTTATACAAAAATTAAAGAAAAGGAGAGAGAAAATGGTTAAAATTAATGAAAACTATTTGAAATTGCAAGATAGTTATCTTTTTTCTACGATTGCAAAAAAGGTAGCAGATTTTCAAGAAAAACATCCAGATAAAAAAGTAATAAAATTAGGAATTGGAGATGTTACATTGCCAGTTATCCCAGCAGTGATAAAAGCAATGCATCAGGCAGTAGAAGAAATGGGAGAAAAAGAAAGTTTTAAAGGATATGGTCCGGAACAAGGATATGATTTTTTAAGAGAAAAAATTGTAGAATGGGATTATAAAAAAAGAGGAATTTCTATCGAAAAAGAAGAAATATTTGTGTCAGATGGAGCAAAATGTGATACAGGAAATTTTCAAGAATTGTTTGATATAAATAATACAATTGCCATTACAGATCCTGTATATCCTGTATATTTAGATAGCAATGTAATGGCAGGAAGAACTGGAAATTTTAACGAACAAACACAAAAATTTGATAAAGTAGTGTATATGCCAGTAACAAAAGAAAATAACTTTGTACCAGAACTTCCTAAAGAAAAAGTAGATTTGATTTATTTATGCCTGCCAAATAATCCAACAGGAACAGTTCTTTCCAAGGAAGAATTAAAAAAATGGGTAGACTATGCGAAAGAAAATAAAGCACTCATCTTATTTGATGCAGCTTATGAGGCATTTATTGTAGAAGAAGATGTGCCACATAGCATTTATGAAATAGAAGGAGCAAAAGAGGTAGCAATAGAATTCAAAAGTTTTTCAAAAACAGCAGGTTTTACAGGAATTCGATGTGCTTATACAGTAGTTCCAAAAGAAATTCAAATAGAAGGAGTATCTTTAAATAATTTGTGGAATAGGCGCCAATGTACCAAGTTTAATGGTGTGCCATACATTACTCAAAGAGGTACAGAAGCGGTATATACGGAAGAAGGACAGAAACAAATTAAGGAAAATATAGAATATTATAGGGAAAATGCAAGAATCATTCGAGAAGGATTAGAGAGAGCAGGTTACACTGTATATGGAGGAATTAACGCACCTTATATTTGGCTGAAAGTGCCAGATGGAGTTACTTCATGGGAATTTTTTGATAAGCTGTTAGAAGAAAAAAATATTGTAGGAACACCAGGTTCTGGTTTTGGTCCAAGTGGAGAAGGTTATTTTAGGTTAACGGCGTTTGGTAGCAGAGAGAGTACCATAGAGGCAATGGAGAGAATGAACTAAAAACAAAAGATTAACAAGAATATGCTAAAAACGAACGAAAAAAGAGAAGTCGTCAATAGAAAGACACACTTCTCTTTTTTCTTATAAAACTTTTCTTATTGTTTAATAGGTTATTCTACAGTGCAAGTAATAGTACCTTGCAACCATCCAGAACCAGCAGTAGCAGTATTTCCATTAAGAGTAATTGTAACAGGCAATCCTGTTACGTTTTGCCATTGATAACCGTTTCTGTTATAAATTTGACCACTAAAAGTAAGTGTAATGGTCTTTTGAGAACCATCTGTATTTCCTTGGTTATAGCCTGCATTATAACCTGCGTTATAACCTGCATTATAACCATTGTTGTAACTATTTGTTACATCTGTTCCGTTTCCTGTTATCTTTTGTCCATTTACCCATGCTGTCATTCCAGTGGAAAGGTTATTTGCTGTGGCTGTTGCCTGTGTTTGGCTAGCTAAGCTATTGGCTGTTACTTTTCCACTTCCATTATGATAACCTGCTGGAACGGTATAACTTTGTCCTGCATTTAAAGTAGCATTTACTGCTCCATTATTTGCCATAGTTCCAGTTAATAGTTGACCTTTACTATAAGCTTTATAATCTTTTAAAATGTGTGATGCCGCAGCTGTTGTTTGATTTAACTTGCTATTCAAATCATTTAACTGTTTCTGTAGGTTATTAATTTGATTTTGTTTATCTGCTATTTGTTCTTTTAAATCTGCTATTTCTATATCTTTTTCTTGCAATTGTTCTTTTAAATCTGCAATCTGTTTATTTAACTCATCTATTTGAGTATTTAAATTTGCTATTTCTTCTTGTAACTCTTCATTCTCTTTTGTTAACTCTAAGATTTGACTTTTTAAGTCTTCTACTTGTTCTTGTAGAATTTCTATCATTTCATCCTTTTTTGCGGACTCTGTATCTTCCGTATAGACACCGTCTTGCTCCATTTCAAAGAATAATTCATTTAATTTTTGTTGTTGCTCTTCTCCCACTAAAGTAATATTTTCCCTAGTTTGCTGTGTTGTTGTAATTAAGCCATTTTCTCCTACTAAAGTAGTTATACTAATTCCTGCTAATATAATTAATACTATAATTGTTACCACTAATGATACCATTGTAATTCCTTGCATATTTTTTAATCTTTTTTCTGGCATAGTAAATCCCTCCATTCTTCTTTATCTACAGTGTACATCCATAACATAATATTATTTTAATTTATTATACCATTTTTACAAAAAGAAATCTATAGTATGAAGAATTTTTTCGTTTGTAACACTTTTTTTAATTTAATAAAAAAATAAACACATATTTTTATGTAAATTATGTCGCT
>CALXAS010000111.1 GCA_944386315.1 uncultured Clostridia bacterium
AACAATACATTTTTTTGTAATACCATAGATACACTGTCTCTTAAGGTTTCTAGGTCGTAATCTCTTACATCTACTCCGCCTACTTTTACGCTTCCCTTAGTTGCCTCATATAACCTTGGAATTAACTGCACTAAAGTAGATTTAGAACTTCCTGTTTCTCCAATAATTCCTATCGTTTCTCCTGCTTTTATGCTTAAATTAATATCACGCAAAGCAAATTTTTCTTTATCTTTTTCATCACTATAACAAAAACTTACATTTTCAAATACAATAGAACCATCTTTTACTTCTTTTAGGTTTTTCTCTTTATTTTGGATAGCTGGTTCTTCTTCCAATACTTCTATAATTCTTTCTGCGGAAGATTGAGAAATAATAATCATAACAAATACCATAGATAGCATCATTAAGCTCATTAAAATCTGCCATGCATAGGTAATAATACTAGAAAGCTGTCCTGTTTGCATTTCTCCCCCAACAATTAGCTGTGCACCAAACCAAGAAATTAACAAAATGCAAGTATAGATAGTAATTTGCATTACTGGACTATTAAAAGCTACAATTTTTTCCGCTTTTTTAAAGAAATCATATACTTCATCATTTATATTTTTAAATTTTTGTTTTTCAAAGTCTTCTTTTGCATAAGCTTTTACCACTCTTATGCCATTTAAATCTTCTTGTACTACTCTGTTTAATGTATCATACTTTTTAAAAACAGTTTCAAAATTAGGATGTGCCTTTGTAGCAATAAAAATTAAAAGAAATCCCAGCACAGGAATAGCCACTAAAAAGATACAGGCAAGCTTTGCACTAATGGTAAAACACATAATTAGTGCAAATATCATCATAATAGGACCTCTTACTAAAATTCTTATAATCATTTGGAAAGCTTGTTGCACATTAGTAACATCGGTTGTAAGTCTTGTGATTAAACTAGAGGTTGAAAATTTGTCTATATTTTCGAATGCATAAGTTTGAATTTTTTCAAACATAGCCTTTCTTAAGTTTTTAGCATATCCAGCTGATGCCTTTGCTGCAAATCTTCCTGATAACATGCCAAATAGCAAAGAAAGTATAGCAGACACAATTAAAAAGACTCCTATTTCTAGGATATATTTCACATCATTATTTTGTATACCAACATCTATAATTTTTGCCATCAAAAATGGAATAAGAATTTCCATGATTACCTCAAAGATAACAAAAATAGGTGTTAGAATAGATTCTTTTTTATAGTCTTGGATGTAACTCGCTAGTTTTTTTATCATTTTTTCTTTTCTCCTTTTACTTATTATCATAATTTTACATGATTTTTTCTACTCTTCTAAGTTTTTTGACATTTTGTCTAGAATGTTTTTAAAATTTTTTAGTTCTTCCTCTGTTAATCCTTTTCTTAAAGTTTTTTCTACTTTTTTAATTTCTTTATCAATATTCTTTTTTATCTCTAAAGATTTATCAGTTAATAGAATTTCTTTTAATCGTGCATCTTCACTCCTAGATTTTCTTTCTATTAGCCCATTTTTTTCCATTAAACTTAAAATCTCTGCTACTGTTGCTCTTCTCATATTAAATCGTCTTTCTATATCTTTTGCATATACTCTTCCCTTTTTATTCTTCTTAGCAATAAATCCAATAAAGTCACATTGCACTGCTGTTACATGATAACTAGATACAGCTTCATCAATCTTTCTTTTTGTCTGCCTTGCCAATATGTGTATACATCTACCTATATCATTTTTTTCTATTTTGACCACCTCCGCTAATTTGTTAGGTAGCTAACAATGTGTTATTCTATTATTTTATTTTGTATTTGTCAAGTAACATAAAAGAATTTTTTCTATAATACAAAAAAGAGAATAAAGTATAAATAACTACTTCATCCTCTTTTAGGAATAGGTTTTTACTAATTATAAATTTCTTGTAACCAACAAAAATGACATCATATTCCTCAAAGTTCTCTATGGTACTATTGATTTCCGGTCTAACATCACTTCTCATTTCATCTGCTGCTCTTTGAAGTAATTCCTCATGGTTGGTTGGGTAAGCATCTACTGGCTCTAACCTAAACAAGTCTCCTCCTGTATATCTACTAATTAATTGTGCCATATAATTTATCATTGCTAAAAAGGTTGGTGATTTTGTAATATTAATTTCAATTTATCTTGCAAGCCATCCTCCATCAACAGCTAAAGTATATCCATTTACATAGTCTGATGCTTTTGAAGCTAAAATTACTACTGCTCCTGCTAAATCCTCTGGTGTTCCCCATCTTCCCGCTGGTATTCTCTCTAGTATTTCTAAATTTCTTTTATCATCTTCTCTTATTGCCTTTGTATTGTCTGTAGCCATATATCCTGGTGCTATCGCATTTACATTTATGTTTGATTTTGCCCATTCATTTGCTAGTGCCTTGGTTATTCCTGCAATTCCACTTTTACTTGCTGTGTAGGCAGGTACTCTAATTCCTCCTTGAAAAGATAGCATAGAAGCTATATTGATAATTTTGCCACCTGATTTTTGCTTTATGAACTCTTTTGCTACCCTCTGTGATAAGAAGAATACAGTTTTTAGGTTCAAGTTTAAAATAGCATCCCAATCTTCTTGGGTATAATCTATTGCATCTTCTCTTCGTATAGTTCCTGCATTATTAACTAAAATATCAATTCTTCCAAAATTTTCAATCGTTTTTTCTACTATTTCATTTACTTTTTCAGTAGATGTTAAATCTGCTTTTATTTCTAAAAATTTTTTTCCTGCTCTTTCTACTTCTTCTTTTGTAGATGTCATATTACTTTGCCCTACTCCTACTACATTTGCACCAGCCTGTGCTAAAGCAATAGCCATTGCTTGTCCCAGTCCTCTACTTGCTCCTGTTACTATTGCAACTTTTCCCTCTAAATCAAATAAATCTTTTACCATAATAACTACCTTCCTTTCTATTTTTCGTCTATATTATATCATATTTATACCTAAAACTTATTTTCTTCTTTTATTTTTTGTCCATTATTACCAAAAAGTTTGATAATAAGAAAAAGACTGATTTTTTTATCAGCCTTTTTTTGATTATAATAATAATCACCAATTGAAAGGAATACATATTATGAAATATCCAAAATATGTACTTTTATTGTTTTACCCGTTGCTAACTTACATTCCCCTTTAAAACCTACATTTTTTTGAAAAATTGTTTTTCCTATTGGAGAATTTAAAGTAACTATTCCTTCTTCTTTCGAAGATAGTGCACTCAATTTTAGATTCATTGTCTCTGTATCTTCTTCTCCAAAATCCAGTTCCAGTTTCACAATATCTCCTACATTAACGACTTTACTTTCACATTCAGATTTTTCCACAATTGTAGATTTTTCTAATGTTCTTATCAAATCATTAATTTCTCGAATAATTGCTCTTTCTTGAATTTCCGCTTGTTCAAATCCAAAATTATCATGCCGACTGTCACCATCAGCTTGTTCGATTGCCAATGCTTTTTCTCGTCCTACCTCCTTTAGTCTTTCTCTCAGTTGTTTTAGTTCTTTTTCTTTGATTTCATAAGCTTCCCGAGTTAACAACATGTTATTTTATTACTCCTTTCTAAAATATTATATAATACATAAGTATTACCACAAATAATTAATCTCTCGATTCCATATATTCTTTTTCAAGTTCTATTCTTTCTTTTATTTTAAAAATTCCAAAATCTTTTATTGACATAGTTGCTACCTCTACTGCTTTTTTTAAAGCTTCTTCTTTAGAGTATCCATTTGCTATCAAATTCATAAATACACCATTTAAGCAATCTCCTGCTCCTGTCTTATCAACCACGTCTTCAATTACTCTTGAATATATTCTTACATCTTGACCATCTTGACGCAAAATGCAACCTGTCTTTCCTAATTTAATTATTTTTATTTCTGCATTGCAAGATAACAATTCTTGAAATTCTTTATCAATAAATGCAATATCTACTAATTCAAACACTTTTCTAGTTTCTTCCATTTCAGCATATTGCTCTATAGTATCTACCCCTATAATTACTTTAGGATTATATGCTCTTAATTTATTTATTATATCTAATTGAACTGTAGGAGGCATTGTAGCAATATAAAAATGATTTGAGGATAAATATTCTTTCGGTATATCTCCGAATTTCGTTGCCAAATTCGGATTATATTCTGCTTTTGTTTCTCTTTCTTGTCTGTGTTTCGTTCTTAATATATTATAAAATCTTGTTGTTCTTTTATTTTTTTTTTTTTTCTAT
>CALXAS010000112.1 GCA_944386315.1 uncultured Clostridia bacterium
AATATAAAAACATTAGATGGTTATTATATTACAAATGGAAAGGCAATTGCCATTACTTGTGAAAAAACAGATAGAGTAGAACAAACGGTATATAAAGATTTAGAAGGAAATGAAATAGAAGTAAATGACGGAAATACCTTTATACAAATGTGCCCAATAGATAGTGAAATTGTGATAGAGCCAGGAGAAGAAATTGCAGAAGAAGTACAAACCAATACTATGCAGACAAATACACAAGAATAAAAAATTATAAAAAACACAAAGGTAGAGTAGAAATTTTAGATTTCTACTCTATCTCGTTTTTTGAGACTAATTACTTATTTTTATAATTTTCGACATTGTTTTTAAAAAATGTCCCATTTAACCCTGACATTTTTGGGACATACTAAAAAAATGTAGAAATCTGACTGTTGACATAGAAATGGAAAATGCATATAATAAAAATATAAAAAGCCAAAAGCCTACTGTTTGTAAGAAAAAAGAAAACAAGAGAAAGAAAAATAAAATCGTTCCCTAAATTTTACAAATTTAGCAAAAAAACAGGAGTATAATATGGGACAAGAAAGGAACAAACTAAAAATGAAAGAAGAAAAGAAATTTAAATCAGGTTTCGTATCTGTCATTGGAAGAACAAATGTAGGAAAATCTACTTTAGTGAATGCGTTAGTAGGAGAAAAAGTAGCAGCAGTTGCCAATAAAACACAAACCACAAGAACAGCGATTAAGGGAATTGTAAATAGACCAAATGCACAAATTATTTTTATTGATACACCAGGGATTCATAAGCCCAGAACAAAATTAAATGAAACCATGATAGAGACAGCATTTACTTTTGCAAAAGATGTAGATATTATCCTATTTGTAATAGATGCTACTTCAGAAGAAATAGGAAGAGGAGATAGAAAAATCTTAGATAAAATAAAGGAAGCAAAAACGAAAACCATTTTATTATTGAATAAAATTGATATGGTACAAAATAAAGAAAAATTATTGCATTTAATAGATGTATATAGAAAAGAATATCATTTTACAGCAGTAATTCCTATATCTGCTAGCAAAAAACAGAATTTAGAAGAAGTATTAGACGAAATAGAAAAGAACTTAAAAGAAGGTCCAGCATATTATGATATAGAAGAGTATACAGATCAAACATTAAGACAACTAGCAGAAGAAATGATTAGAGAAAAAGCACTAAAATTTTTAGATGACGAAGTACCACATGGACTATATGTAGAAGTAGAAAAAATGAAACTTAGAAAAACGAAAGAAAAAGAAGAAATCTATGATGTAGAGGCAACCATTTATTGTTTAAGAGAATCACATAAAGGTATTATTATTGGAAAAAATGGAAGCATGTTAAAAAAAATTGGTACCTATGCAAGACAGGAATTAGAAAGAATGTTAGAGACAAAAATCAATTTAAAACTTTGGGTAAAAGTAAAAGAAGATTGGCAGAACAAAGAGAATATTGTTCATAAATTTAAAGTGTAAATTACAAAAAGTTTCCAGTATAAAAGGAAATAAATTGCAGAAGATAATCATAAAAGAAAAATATTCTTTTGACTAAAAGGAGAGGATTTCTTATGATAAAACAATTGGCTTGGAATGTATTTAAAAATACGGGAGATATCAATTCTTATTTAGAATTCGCACAGGTAGAGAGCATAGAGAAAAATAGAAAAGTAGAAGAAAAAAAGATAGAGAATCATTTAGGAGAAAACATAGGAATAGATACCAAAAAAGAATGGAATTAAAAAGGAAGCACTGCATAAAGGAAGGAATAAAGCAAAAATGGGAACCATAAAAGTAAAAGGAGTTGTGATTGCAGAAAACAATATGGGGGATTTTGATAAAATGATTACACTGCTTACCCCCAATGGAAAAATTGGGTGTTCTGCCAGGGGAGCAAGGAGACCAAAAAGTCAGCTCATGGCAGGCACACAATTTTTGTGTTTTGGAGAATATATGCTGTTTAAAGGTTCTAGTACCTATACCTTAAATTCTTGCGAAACCATAGAACTTTTTTATGACATACGTACAGATTTAGATAAACTAGAGGCGGCAGCACATATTACAAAAATCATACAAGATGTAACAGACGAAAATCAAAATACATATAAAATTATGCAATTATATTTAAATACTCTATATGTGTTAGCGAATACGGATAAAAATATACCCTTTACAGAAGCTATTTTCAAAATAAAACTGCTTACACTGCTGGGGTTTGCACCAAGAGTGGAAAAATGTTGTATTTGTGGAGAAAAAGAAGTGACACATTTTAGTTTAAAAGATAGTGGAGTAAAGTGTACAAGCTGTAGTAGACAGGATACAGGCACTATACAAATTTCAGCATCTACATGGCAAGCACTCAAATATATTGTATTAGCCCCTGCTAAAAAATTGTATTCTTTTGAAATTTCAGAAGAGAATCAAAAACAGTTAGAAATTATTGCAAAATTATACACCAATGATAAGTTAGAGAAAAATTATTAAATATGCCTTGTAAAACGCAAATGGGTATGGTATAGTAACTTCTAGGAGGTTGCTTATGTGGGGAGATATTGCAATAGCATTTTTACTAGCATTCATTACTGCATTTATTTTGACGCCATATACCATCAAAATAGCTAAAAAAATAGGGGCAGTAGATATACCAAAAGACGAAAGAAGAATGCATTCCAAACCTATGCCAAAATTTGGTGGACCTGCTATTATTATTGGATTTTTAGTATCCACAATTTATCTCATCATTACCAGTACCATAGAAGGAAATTTGGATCTATTTGGTCCAGAAGAATATATGGTAAAGCTATTGGGATTTTTAGCAGGAATTATTGTACTTAGTATATTTTGTTTTTTTGATGATATCAAAGGAATTCATCCTTTAACAAAATTAACAGGTCAATTAATAGCAGCAGGTATTGTAGTAGCTAGTGGAATTAGAATTGATAATTTTACACTTCCTTTTTTGGAAGGAAATATTGTAATTAGTAATGTATTTTCCATTATACTAACAATGGGATGGATAGTAGGAATTACGAACGCTATTAACTTAATAGATGGATTGGACGGTTTGTCTACAGGAATTGCTATTATTTCTTGTGTGTCTTTGCTTATTATTTTCTCGCTAAATGGTTCGCCATTTATTGCAATTATTATTATAACAGCATTAGTAGGAGCTTTGGCTGGATTTTTACCATTTAATTTTAATCCAGCAAAAACATTTATTGGAGATATAGGTTCCAATTTTATAGGATTTGCACTAGCAGTGGTTTCTATTTTAGGAGTAGCAAAAACGGCAACTGCATTTGTAGTAGTGTTACCAATTATTGTTTTAGGTCTGCCAATACTAGATACATTGTCTGCTATTGTGCGTAGAATTGTAAAAGGAAAATCACTAAAAGCAGTTCTACAAGCAGATAAAGGACATTTGCATCATAAATTAATTGCAAAAGGTTTTACACAAAAAGAAGCAGTATTACTTTTATATGGTATTAGTGTAGCGTGTGGAATGTTTGCTATTATTCTATTTGAAAGTGACATTTGGAAAGCGATTTCTTTTGCTTTAATGGTAATTGCTGTGATATGTATTGGATATAAAGAATTTTTTAAATTGAAAGAAGGTGAAAAAGGTATGTATAAATGTGTAGCTTGTGGATATATTTATGATCCAACAATTGGAGACCCAGATAGTGGTATTGCTCCAGGAACAAAATTTGAAGATATTCCAGAAGATTGGGTTTGCCCACTTTGCGGAGTAGGAAAAGATATGTTTGAAAAAATAGACTAAAAAATAGATAATATATTTTGAACTTTGAACTTTAGGGATGTTCCTTAAAGTTCATTTTTTTGCTTTAAAATGCTTTCTTTAAAATCACATGACCGTGAATCATACTCACTGTACAATATTTAAAAATATGGTAAGATATAAAATATAATTATAATAACTTATTAACATAAACAAAAATAACAAAAATGAATAAGTGAAAACAAAAAAGGGAAACATAAGAAAAAAGAGGAGGAGAAAACATGACGAAAAGTAAAAGAAAAGAGCAAAAAGGTATTACACTAGTGGCACTTGTGGTGACGATAATTGTTTTAATTATTTTAGCAGGTGTATCCATAGGAATGCTAGTAGGAGAAAATGGCATTATTACACAAGCACAAAAAGCAAA
>CALXAS010000113.1 GCA_944386315.1 uncultured Clostridia bacterium
AGAATTAGAAGCATTAGTAGCAGATATCGCTTTAAAAGAAGGATATGCCTTTTCCGATGAAAAGATAGAGAAAAAGAACAAAAAAGTAGCCGTTGTAGGAGGAGGTCCAGCAGGACTTACTTGTGCAGGATTTTTAGCAAGAATGGGTTATAAAGTAAGTATCTACGAAAAATATAACCAATTAGGAGGAATTATACAACATGGTATACCAACTTTTCGTTTAAACAGAGAAATTGTGGAAAAAACTATCCAAAAAATTTTGGACTTAGGTGTGCAAGTATATTATGGAAAAGAATTAGGAAAGAATCTAATGTTAGAGCAATTAAAGAAAGAATATGATGCTATTTTCTTAGGTGTAGGTGCCAATGTATCTAGTAAAATGGGAATAGAAGGAGAAGATTTGCAAGGCGTTTATGGAGGAAATGAATTATTAGAATATCAGCTTCATCCAGACTATGCCGGCAAAAAAGTAGCAGTTATCGGTGGCGGAAATGTAGCTATGGATTGCGCAAGAACGATAAAACGATTAGGAGCCAAAGAGGTAGTCGTTATTTACAGAAGGGCAGAAGAACAAATGCCAGCAGAAAGAAAAGAAATACAAGAGGCAAAAGAAGAAGGTGTAGAGTTTCTATTTTTACACAATATTATAAAAATTTTGCCAGATAGTAACGGAGAAAAAGTAAATAAAATAGAATGTATTGAGACAAAATTAGTACAAAAAGAAGGAGATACAAGACCAAGTCCTGTAGATATAGAAGGTAGTAATGAAATCATGGATATGGATTATGTAGTAATGGCAATTGGATCTAAGCCAGAAGAAAAAATCATGCAAACATTACCTGTAGAAAAGAGCAAAAAAGGCTATATCACAGTAAACGAAAATTACCAAACAACAGAAAAAGGAATTTTTGCAGGAGGAGACATCATTGGGCAAAAGGCAACAGTAGCATGGGCAGCAAGAGCAGGACGAAAAGCAGCAGAAGCAATTCATGAGTACTTATCGTAGATGTATAAAAGTGGAATAAAATACAAAAAATATAGCAAAGAAAAATTCTTGCTATATTTTTTCGTTTTCTGTTTGTCTACCCTTCCATAGAGCGGTGCATTTTTGCCAAAGGATAGAAAAGAAATTTCTCTTATAAGGAAGCAAATTAGCAGTAGTTCCAGTCAACTCGGATTCTTTTTCTTCTAATTTTGCCATGGCATCAATATAAAAAGTATTAAAGAAAGTATCATCTTGCAAAGTTCCAATATAGTCTTTATAGCCATAAAGCTGTTTTCTAAAAGTTTCTATTTCATAAACAGAACGGATATTTTCCAGATAATGTTCAAAATAAGAAGATAAAATTAATTTTTGTGTAGCAATATACGTATCTGTTATCTTTTTCTTAGAAGAACCAATACCATAAGCATATTTTACAATTTGCTTTTCAGAAAGAGAATCATCTTTCACTTTATTAGAATATTGTACAATTTTTTCTTCTGCATATAAAATTTTATCAAAATTATCTTGTATGGTATAAAAATTTCTTTCCCCTAATAGGTAAATCAACTTTGCTTTTAATTTATCATTACTACCGAAAGTACTGTCTACTAAAAGAGGTTCTTCTACCAAGTAAGCAATTTGAGACATTAAATTACAAAGCAATGGATAACAATTAGGGCTATTGCTAGAAAAAGTAATGCCATAATATTTTACAGTTTCTACTTCGTTTTTTAATGCTTTAGAAGCCAAATATTGTACAGCAGCCTCATTAAGTCCCATTCCATAAACCTTAAAATTTGTAAAATCACATAAACCTAAACGATATAAAACATTCTTTTTATCTTTTAACTCTTGCAAATGATGAATAAATTCATGCACTGCATAAGTTTGCATCTCTTCTATGGATAATCCTTCTCTAAAATAAATAGAAGAATTTTTGTAAAAATAATTAGCCTCTGCCATGCCATCTGGCATAGTAGCAATGTACATAGGAATGCGAGAAATTTTAATAAATAAATCATTGTATTTTAAGCCATAAAAAAGAAAAGTAGAAGAAAGACGCTCTGCTACAAATTTAGCAATAAGTACGGCAGATAAGGTATCTACTTCTTTTATGACTTGAATTCCATCTTTTTTTAAATCTTTTTCTATACTCATAAAGTATCTTCTCCTTAGTACAACTGTCCATTGATACATTTCTATTATACCGCAAACAAATACAAGAAAGAATAACAAAAACATTAAAGTTGTATTACAGTTTTGTGACAGTGTCCATTTGTCCATGTGGGTCAGTCTTTTTTGTGACATGTCCCACAAATATCAGGGTTAAATGGGACACTCTAAGAAAAAAGTTGAAAAATTATGGAAATATATATCAGACAGCAGGAACTAAATTTGAAAATATTGCTCAAGAAGGAGGAATTGTAGGATACATTAATACAACTTCTAGTAAAACCAGTGATGAGATAAAAACTTTGGCAGAAACTTTAGGAGATGCCTTTAAAAATTCTACTGAAAGAGATTGCTATCCAAAACTAAGTTGGGAAGAATAATATAGATAAAAAAGTAAGGAGTGTAAAAATTCCTTACTTTTTTGGCGTAAATGTTTAAATAAAGCGGTAGAAATGTGAACATAGGTGGGCAGAAGCATGCAAATAAGTCTTGCGTTATACTGCCTTTTATAGTAAAATAAGAAAAATGAGAACTAAAAAATAGGAGGAGGGAAATCTTATGCAAGAATGGGAAGGCATAGGGATAGGAATAAGCGATTTTAAGGCATTAAGATTAAGGAAAAATTATTTTTTAGATAAGACCATGTACATCAAAAACATCATAGATAATCAATCTGGCGTAGTATTAGTCACACGTCCAAGAAGATTTGGAAAAACACTGAACATGAGCATGCTAAGATATTTTTTCGATTGTGACGTAAAAGACGCAAAAAAATTGTTTGATGGTTTAAAAATTATGCAACAAGGAGAAAAATATACTTCCAAATTAGGAGCATATCCATGTATTTACTTAACCTTAAAAGATGTGAATGATGTAAGCTATGAAAATATGTTGATGGATTTAAAAACAGCAATTTTAGAAGCCTATAGGGAACATAGATATTTGCTGGAAAGTGATAAAATCTATGAGGATGAAAAAGCAAAAATTATGGATATTTTATATACAAGAGAAGATGAAACAGTTTTAAAGACAAGTATAAAAGAATTAAGTGGCTATTTATACAGGCATTTTGAAAAACCAGTTATGCTATTTATCGACGAATATGATGTCCCAATCCAATCAGCCTATATTGAGGGGTATTATGATCAAGCCATAAAATTCCTAAAAACATTTTATGGAACTACATTTAAAGATAATTCCTACTTGGAGAAAACTGTGCTTACAGGAGTAAGTAGAGTAGCGAAAGAAAGTATTTTTAGTGGAGCAAATAATTTTAAAGTATTCACTGTGTTAGATAATGAGTTTGCGAATGATTTTGGAATCACTAGTGCAGAAATGGAAAAAGTAATACAAGATTTTGGGGTAGAAGAGGAGAAAGAAGAAATAAAAAAATGGTATGATGGCTATCGAATAGGAAATGTAGAGGATATCTATAACCCATGGAGTATCTTAAATTATTTAACAGATAAGCAGTTAAAACCTTACTGGGTAAATACCAGTTCGAATGATTTAATTAAGCTAACACTAAAAGAATCTATGACTGTAAAAGAAAAAATAGAACGATTGCTAAAAGGAGAGACGATAGAAGTACCTATTAATTTAGAAACTGTCATTGTAGGAATAGAAGATAAGGAAGACAATATATGGGGACTAATGTTAGGAACAGGTTACCTAAAAGTAGCAGAAGTGGTAAATTTAGCAGAAGGAATTTACAAAGTAAAAATACCAAATTTTGAGATAAAAACCCTATTTTATGATATTGTAAGAAATTGGTTTGCAGATAAAGTACCAGGAAATGACCTAAGAAGTTTGCTAAAAGATTTAGTAAGCTTAAACCTATCCGAATTTGAGAAAAAGTTTAGAGTATTAGTAAAAGAAATGTTTAGTTATATGGATGTAGGAGAAAATACAGCAGAAAACTTTTATCATGCCTTTGTACTAGGAATGTTAGTAGGACTTAGAGA
>CALXAS010000114.1 GCA_944386315.1 uncultured Clostridia bacterium
ATACTTTGATAAAAGTAGCAAAAAAAAAATAAGGACAGGGAAGTTCTAATAAATTTGTACATATTTCAACAGATGAAGTATATGGAGCATTAGGAGAAGAAGGATATTTTACAGAAGAATCTCCAATCAATCCAAGTAGTCCTTATTCTGCTTCTAAAGCTAGTTCCGATTTATTAGTAAAAGCATACCATCATACTTATCATATGAATGTAAATATTACCAATTGTTCTAATAATTATGGACCATACCAACATCACGAAAAACTAATTCCACATATGATTAGCTTGGCATTAAAAAATGAAAAATTGCCAGTGTATGGAACAGGAAAAAATATTAGAGATTGGCTTTATGTAGAAGACCATTGCGAGGCAATCGATTTAGTATACCACAAAGGCGTAGATGGAGAAAGATACAATATAGGAGGACATAACGAAAAAAGAAATATAGATATTGTAAAACTAATTTTAAAACATTTAGGAAAACCAGAAAGTTTAATTACTTATGTAGAAGATAGAAAAGGACATGACTGGCGTTATGCCATAGACCCTACTAAAATTTCTAAAGAGTTAGGCTGGCTTCCAAAAACAAAGTTTGAAGATGGCATTATCAAGACAATTGATTGGTATGTAGCACATCCAGAATGGCTAGACGCATAAATAGGAGAAGATGAAAAAAGAAAAATTTTCTATGAAAAGGAAGTCCTAATAGAAATGAGAAAGGAATGTGATAGAAAGTGAAAAAAATTAGTATAATTATTCCCGCATACAACGAAGAAGAGTCACTACCATATCTTTATGAAAGATTAAAAAAATTAATGGACGAAATGAAAAATTATGAATTTGAAGTACTTTTTGTGAATGATGGTAGTAGAGATAAAACCATACAGATGATTAAAGAATTTAGACAAAAAGATGAAAGAATTTCTTATGTGGACTTTTCTAGAAATTTTGGAAAAGAAATTGCTATGATTGCAGGATTAGATTATGCCAAAGGAGATTGCGTTGTATTTATGGATGCTGACCTACAAGACCCACCAGAGTTAGTGCCAGAGCTTGTGAAATATTGGGAAGAGGGCTATGATGACGTTTATGCTAGAAGAAGTAGCAGAAAAGGAGAAACATGGCTAAAGAAATTTACTTCTAAAATGTATTACAAGGTACTACAGAGTCTAACAAGAGTTCCTATTCAAAAGGATACAGGAGACTTTCGTCTATTAGATAGAAGATGCGTCAATGCCTTGCGAAAATTAAGAGAATCACAAAGATGCTCTAAAAGTATGTTTAGTTGGATAGGATACAACAAAAAAGAAGTATTATATGAAAGAGACCCTCGTATTGCAGGGAAAACAAAATGGAATTATCGAAAACTAATCGATTTAGCCATAGATGGAATTACATCCTTTACTACATCACCACTTCGTATATCTACTTATCTTAGTATACCAACCTTTTTAGCACTTTTTGTTTATTTTATTTACGTAATTATAAAATGTATTACACAAAATGTAGCCATACAAGCATTTCAAGCCATCATTTTATTAATTTTATTCTTCTCTGGCATACAAATTTTATTATTTGGCATTATAGGAGAGTATTTAGGAAGAATTTTCAATGAAACCAAAAACAGACCATTGTATTTTGTGAATGAATACAATGGGGAAAAAGAATTGAATGAACTTTAGCTGCAATTTAGGGACGTTCCTTAAATTGCAGAAAAAATAAATTTGGTCAAATAAGGAGAAAATGCAAAATGAACTTTGAAGACGAAGATAGAGTAATTAGTCCTGTATTAGAAGATGTACAAGAAGAGCGTATGGAAAATACCTTAAGACCCAAAACGTTAGAGGAATATATTGGACAAGATAAAGTAAAAGAAAATATGAAAATTTATATAGAGGCTGCTAAAAAAAGAGGGGAGCCTCTTGACCATGTTTTACTATATGGACCACCAGGACTTGGAAAAACAACACTTGCAGGAATTATTTCTAACGAAATGAATTCTAATATCAAAATTACATCCGGTCCTGCTATTACAAAACCAGGAGATTTGGCGGCACTACTTACGAATTTATCAGAATTTGATGTATTATTTATTGATGAAATTCATCGATTGAATAAGAGTGTAGAAGAAATTTTATATCCAGCTTTAGAAGATTATACTTTAGACATCATGATAGGAAAAGGACCAAGTGCTAGATCTATTCGATTAGATTTGCCAAAATTTACATTGATAGGAGCTACTACCAAAGCAGGTTCATTAACTACTCCATTAAGAGACCGTTTTGGCATTGTACATCGATTAGAATTGTATAATGAAAAAGACTTGGCAACCATTATTAAACGTTCTGCTAAAATATTAGAAATTACTATAGATGAGGTGTCGAGTACAGAAATTGCAAGGCGTTCTAGAGGAACCCCAAGAATAGCTAACCGATTACTAAAGAGAGTAAGAGATTATGCCTCTGTACTAGGTGATGGAAATATCGATTTAAAAATAACCAAAGTAGCACTAAACCACTTAGAAATAGACGAAATGGGATTAGACGAAATAGATAGAAAATTATTAGAAACCATGATAATGAAATATAAAGGAAAACCAGTGGGATTAGAGACACTAGCAACTACAATTGGAGAAGAAGTAGATACCATAGAAGATGTATATGAGCCATATCTTATTCAAATAGGATTTATAGGAAGAACCCCAAGAGGAAGAATCCCATTAGAGGCAGCCTACAAACATATGGGATTTGCTTACCCAGAATGAACTTTAAGTGCAATTTAGGGACGTTCCTTAAATTGCATTGGAATGAAAGAGAGGATAGTCAAAAATGAGTAAAATAAAAGAGATGCAAAAGGAAAAATGGATACCAATAGCGTATATAATAGCGAGCATTGTATTTGCTATTCCGTCAGCAATTTATGTGTTTACACATGATACTATTTATTATTTTTCCAGTGCCAATACTTTTTTATATGGGCCAATTCAAAGTAATTATCAACTAATAGGGAATTTTCTTAGTTTTTTAGGAATCTTTTTACTATTTTCTTTGCTATATTATCTCTTATTAAAAAATCATCAAAAAATTTTCAAAACACCAAAGCAAGTAATGTTCTGGATAGCAGTAATAGGAATTATTTTTGCTAGTATGCTTCCTATTACCAGTTGGGATGTATACTCTTATATTGCTAATGGCTGGATAGATTCTCATTATGGAGAAAATCCTTACTATACATCTGTAGAAGAAATTGCACAAACTCACGGAAATGAGGAATTAACAGGAAAAGTAGCAAGGTGTTGGAGAGAGGAGCCAGTTATTTATGGACCTGCTTGGAGTCTTATATGCAAAGGCTTAACAAGTCTATCTTTTGGTAGTATAGATATAGCATTATTTGTCTTTAAAATAGCTACTTTTTTGGTATTTTTAGGTTCTTGCTATTTGGTATGGAAACTAACGAAAAAGCAATTTTGGGTGCTATTTTTTGGACTAAATCCATTTATATTATTTGATGCCTTAACCAATGTGCATAATGACATTTTCTTAGTATTTTTTGTTTTGTTGGCATTATATTTAGGCTTAAGGAAACAAAAAATAGCTTTAGCAGTGGCTAGTTTTGCAGTTGCTACAGCTATTAAATATGTAAGTGTGCTACTCATTCCATTTTTTATAATCTATGTTTTGAGAAAAGAACCAATAAAAAAAAGAATAGGGAAAACCATTTTATATGCACTAGAATTTATAGCAATCATAGCAGTATTTTATAGTATTTATATTCAAGATTTATCCGTATTTGCAGGCGTGTTCATCCAACAAAACAAATACACAAGGTCATTATTCCTAGGACTTTGGTTCTTAGTAAACGGAAATGAAGCTATATTAGATATTGTGAAAATGATAGTAACTGGCTTATTTATGGTAGCGTATATACTAATAGTGGCGAAATTTTTCTTTGCAAAAGAACAAGATATCTCTTGGAGAAAAATGATGCAATCTTATCAAATATTGTTACTTATCTTCCTATTTTTCGTAATTACCAACTTTAATTCTTGGTATATTATGTGGTTATTCCCAACCGTCTTCTGGCAAAGAAAAAATATGGTAAAAAAGACAGCTT
>CALXAS010000115.1 GCA_944386315.1 uncultured Clostridia bacterium
GTGATATTGTAGTAGTAGGAGAGATTCGTGATAGGGAAACAATGGATGCTGCTATTGAAACAGCAGAATCAGGACACTTAGTAATAGGAACTCTGCATACAAAATCTTGCGCAGAAACTATCGATAGAATGATTAACTTTTATGATATTAGTGACCAACAAAGTATTAAATTCTTAATTGCTTCTTTATTAAAACTAGTAGTATCTCAAAGATTATTAAAAGGAAAAAATGGAAAGCTAGTTTTAGTTCCAGAAGTAATGGTAGTAGATAATATTATTGCAGGTATTATTCGTAAAGAAAAAATTAGTGTTTCTGAAATAGAAGATGCTATTCAAAGTAACTTAGAAAAAGGAAGCATTGGACTTATTAATTCTATTGCAGAGCTATTTGTGGATGATAAAATTACATTAGAACAAGCAAAAGCACAAATAGAAGAAAAGAATATTGAAACTTTAAACAGAACCATTATGCAATTAAAAATAAAAAAAGGAAACTAAAAATAAAAAGAAGATGGAGGAAAGCTAAAAATGCCAGAATATATTTATAGAGCAGCAACGAAAACGGGTGTTGTTGTAAAAAATAGGGTAGAAGATTCTAGCAAACAAGTTCTCATAAAAAGATTAAAACATAATGATTTAACACCAATTAATGTAGTGCAAGTTGGTTATGCTAGTAAGAAAGCTGCAAGAAAGACAAAAAGAAACATTAGTAGTATAGATGACATTATGAAAACAGCAAACTCTACCAATATTTTAAATACAGACAATAGATCCAAGGCAACTTTAAAAGAAAAATTAAATATGAAGCTTTCTACAACAGAAAAAATTACAACAAGGGATATTGTTATCTTTACCCAAAACTTTTATTTATTAAAGAAAGCAAATTTTAATAATATTCACGCATTAAATACAATTATAGAAAGTACAGAAAATCTTTCTTTTAGAGGAATATTGGAAGATATTTTAGCTGGTGTAGAAGCAGGAGAATATATGTATACTACCATGGAATATTATTCTAATATCTTTCCTTACATATATATTAATATGATTAAAGTTGGAGAGTTGTCTGGATCTCTTACCAATTCTCTGCAACAAGCAGTAAAATATTTAGATGATAACTCTGCTATTACGAAAAAAGTAAAGAGTATTTTAATTCCTAACATCATACAGTTTGTAGCATTATTAATTATGTTGGTAGTAGGTACGTTAGTGGCTGTACCAGCAGTACAAAATGTGTATGATTCCGTAGGAAGTACAGATACATTGCCAGCTATCACACTTGCCTTTTCGAACTTTATTACAGGATTATTAAAAGTATGGTATATACCAACATTTATTATCATAGCGGCTGTGGCAGGAATTATCTTTTACATTAATACGCCAAAAGGAAAATACAATTTTCACTATTTCAAATATACCATGCCAATTTTTGGAGAGTTAATTTATAGCATGGATTTTTCTAGATTTATTAAAGCAATGCTTTTGAACCTAGAAAATGGAATGAGAATTCAAGATTCTTTGGAAGTTAGTAAAAACGTAGTAAGTAACTATGTGTTCCTATCTATGGTAGAGACGGCTATCAATAATATCTTAATTGGTGCATCTTGGATAGAACCATTTGAAAAATCAGGTTTATGTTCTGCAATGCAAACAGAAATGTTGAGAATTGGTATGCAGACGGATTTAGCAGAGATGATGGAAAAACTAGTAGAATACATGGAAATAGATATGAACAATATCCTAGAAAAAATTATGAAAGTAATGCCACAAGTAGTATACTCTATTGTAGGTATTGTACTAATTTTCTTCGTATTAGTTATATTAGTACCAATGATACAAGTATATATGGGAACATTCTTATTCTCAGCAGCAGGAATCTAATAAACAAAAAATGGATTTTCTATGAAAAAGCAGAAAATGCTAAAAAAGAAAAGAGGAAAAAAATTTGCAAATTGGAATTGATTTAGGCGGTAGCCATATAGCAGTAGCTGTGATATCAGAAAATGGAAAAATAGCTAGCAAAAAAGAACAAGATTTAGTATTAGAACAAAATAAAAGGATAGAACAACAAATAAGAGATACCATGGTATCTCTTATTCAGCAAGTATTAAAAGAAGTAGGAGCACCACTTTGTGTACTGCACAAAATAGGAATTGCTTGTCCTCGGAGAAGTAAAAGATGGCAAAGTAAAGAATATTTATAATCTAGGACTAAAAGAATTACCTTTAAAACAAATCATAGAGGAATTTTATCAAGTAGAAGTAAATATCCGTAATGATGCCAAATGTGCGGGACTGGCAGAAAAAGAATATGGAAGTCTACAATTTTATGAAGACGCAGTATTTCTTTGCTTAGGTACGGGTATAGGAGGAGCTACTTTTCTAAAAGGAGAATTATTAAAGCCACATAGAAATGCTGGTTCTGAATATGGACATATGGTAATACAAAAACAAGATGGTATACCATGCAAATGTGGAAGATATGGTTGTTTTGAAAAATATTGTTCTATGAAAGCATTTAAAGAAAAAGTGAAGGAGATATTAGCCTTACCAGGAAATATAGACCCAAGAGAAATGATAGAAAAAATAAAAGAAAATAGACAAAATGAAGTATTAGAACAATATATCAAACAATACACAGAAGATTTATATATAGGCTTAGCTAATATAGTAAAAATCATAGAACCACAAGCCATTTCCTTAGGAGGCAGTTTTGTTTATTTTAAAGATATCTTGTATACACATCTGTTAGAGACCATAGAAGAAAAAAGAAATCTAGTAGAAATGCCAAAGATAGTATTAGCTAGCTTAGGAAATGATGCAGGAATGATAGGTGCCGTATTATAAGGCTCCTTTTTTTCAAAATTGACAAGATGAAAAAAATAGTGTATAATTTAAGACAGTTGTTACCAAAATAATGGTAAAGAAGAGATTTAAATTTATAGATTTATCGAAAAGAAGATAAATAATATTGTAAAGAGAGATTCGTGAAAATAAGAGAAAATGGAGAGAAAACAAAGAGAAATGTTTTCTCCAATGTTTTGGTGTGTACAAAAAAGATTATCAGACTATTTTTTTCTGTGTAGAGAAATATAAATTTAAGTATCAAAAAGAAAAGAAAGAGAGGAGAAAAAATGATAGAAAAAGAAAATACTAGCAAAGAAAAACCAATCAAAAAGGTTTTAGAAGAAGAGAAAAACACGCAAGAAGAAGTAAAAAATACAAGAAGAGTAACGAAAAGAAAATATAATACAGAAGGAAGGAGGACAAAGCAATCTGCAGAAAAACAAAGAGAAAAGAAACTTAAAGTAGGGTTAGAAGAAAAAAGAGAAGGAAAAGCGAATAGAAAAAATTTTAATCATAAAAAAGAAATGCATTCTTTTGAATTTAAAAAATCTAACTTGAAAATTATACCACTAGGTGGTCTTGAAGAAATTGGAAAGAATATAACTGTATTTGAATATGAAGATGAAATTATTATCGTGGATTGTGGACTAGAATTCCCAACTGATGATATGTTAGGGGTAGACTTAGTGATTCCTGATATTACTTATTTAGAGAGAAATAAGGAGAAAATTAAAGGAATGGTAATTACACATGGGCACGAGGATCATATAGGTTCTATACCATATATTTTAAAACAAATTAATATACCAATTTATGCAACAAAATTAACCTGTGGTCTAATTCAAAATAAATTAGAAGAACATAAATTACTTAGAAGTACAAAATTAGTAGAAGTAGAGCCAGGACAAACTGTAAAATTTGGAAAAATGAGCGTAGAGTTTATTAGAAGTTGCCATAGTATTCCAGATTCCGTTATGCTTGCTATTTATACGCCAGTAGGAACGGTATTCCATACAGGGGACTTCAAAATTGATTATACACCAATTAATAGTGAAATGACAGATTTAACAAGAATTGCAGAGATAGGCAGTCATGGAGTTCTTGCTTTATTATCTGATAGTACAAATAGTGAAAGAAAAGGATATACCATGTCTGAAAGTACCGTAGGAGAAGTATTCGATAAACTATTTGTAAATTGCAAAAAAAGAAT
>CALXAS010000116.1 GCA_944386315.1 uncultured Clostridia bacterium
GTTATTTGTTGGCAGGAAGCATATATGGACCATCCTATTTATCATTTGAATTTGCTTTGTCTTATTATGGAATGATGACTGAAAAAGTAATATGCGATAAGATATATACCTTACCACCTTTAAAAAACAAGAAAGAATTAGAAATCGCCTTATTTCATGATTTAAGAATGGATAGAGAGGAATTTGATAAATTAAATATGCAGGACATAGAAAAAATAGCAAATGCTTATCATTCTACAAACGTAAATTTATTATATAGATATATGAGGAGAAAAGAAAAAAATAACAAAAAAACAGGAACCCATTCCTTGTCTTTTTAAATAAAAGGCAAAAAATCCGTTCCTGTTTTCTATTTTTAGGATAACTATTTACCAGCCATTTGTCTTTCTGCTGTTTCAACTAGTTTTCTAACCATGTTACCACCAATTCTACCAGCATCTCTTGAAGATAAATCTCCATTATATCCGTCTTTTAAAGTTACACCAACTTCTGAAGCAACTTCATATTTGAATTTATTTAAAGCTTCTCTTGCTTCTGGAACTACTTTATAATTAGAATTTGTCATTATTTTCACCTCCTAGAATGTATCTACTACATTTTTTAAGAAAAAACGAAATATGTTTTTTCATTACTTAGAATGTACGAAATAAGAAAAAATAAACTGGAAATTTTTAAAAAAATGTAGAAAAAAGTGGAAATATATGTTATGATTATTTTTCCACTTATAGGGGAAAATAATTGTAACTCCGAAAAAAATGTGGTAAAATGCAAAGGAAAAGGAGATAAAAAATATATGTATCAATTAGTTGCCATTGATTTGGATGGAACCTTGTTAAATTCTTATGGAGAAATATCACAAAAAAATAAAGAAAGTATACAAAAAGCAGTAGAAAAAGGAGTGCAGGTAGTACTCACTTCTGGAAGACCGATTGCTTCTGTAAAAAGTTTAGCATTAGAATGTGGGTGTGGACCATATATTATATGTGGTAATGGAGCCATCACTTATGATATAGCAAAAGAGGAAGTGATATATAATCGCTTCTTGGAGAAAGCAAAAGTATTGCAAATTATAAAAATATGTGAAGAAAACAGTATTTTTTATGCCTTGTATAGAGAAGATTGTATTATAACAAAATCACTTAACTATAATATACTCTTTTTTCACCAAGAAAATACAAAAAAACCAGAGGATAAAAAAGTAAGAATTAATTTAATGCAAAATATATATGACTATGTAAAACAAAGTGAAAATCAAAATTACTTAAAAATGACCATATGCGACGAAAATCCAATTGTTTTTAAAAGCATTATGCAAAAACTAAAAAATGTAAAGAATGTAGATGTATTAGATGTAGCACATATGTCTAGAAAAATTATAAAAGATGGAACAAAAGATGTGTTAGTAGAATACCATTATACGGAAATTACGAATCAAAATGTAGATAAATGGGGAGCGATAGAAGATTTAGCAAAACGTTTGAACATAAAACAAGAGGAAATAATGGCAATTGGGGATAACATGAATGATATAGAAATGATAAAAAATGCAGGGATGGGCGTAGCTATGGGAGAAAGTAGCCCCATTGTAAAAGAAATTGCCGATAAAGTAGTAGCCGATAACGACCATGATGGCGTGGCAGAAGCTTTGCACTTTGCAATTTAGGGACGTTCCTTAAATTGCAAAAAGAAATAAAGGCAAAAACTACAAGCATAAACTCATAAAAAAATGCACACTTTAACATAAAGGGGGTGCATTTTTTTATGGAAAAAGAACAAAAAAGATATGCACGTTCGATAGATGCTTATCAAGATACAGAAGAAGATGTAACAAAATACGGAGAATTTGTTTCCTCTTATTTTGCATGGCTTACTTTAGATACACAGAAAAAATTAGCCAAAAGAATGGAAAATATGACAAAGTAAAGGGAGCATTATTTCTAGAAGTACAAAGGTAAAAAGGAAAGTTCCATAGTAGGGCTTTTCTTTTTTGGGGGGACGTAAAAGTAAAAAATAAACCGTGAGCCATATTCACTGTACAATATTTAAAACTATGGTAATATATAAAATATAATAGTAATAACTTATTAACATAAATTAAAAATTGAAAAAGTGAATAAGTTAAGAAAAATTTGGAAAACATAAGAAAAAAGAGAGGAGAAAAAAACATGAGAAGTATTGTAAAGAAACAAACAGGTATTACATTAATTGCCTTGGTGGTCACTATCATAGTCTTAATTATTCTAGCTGGCGTATCTATAGCTATGCTAGTGGGTGAAAACGGAATTATTACACAAGCGCAAAGGGCAAAACAGGAAACAGAGCAAGCACAAAGAGACGAAGAAGCAGGATTATCTAGTTTAGAAACAGCTATACAAGAGGCTTTAGGAAATGTATACAATGAAGAAAAAGGAGTAAATGCTCCAAGACTAGCAAGTGGAATGACACCAATCAAATTTACAGAGCCAACAGATTCAGAAAAAGGAACCGTAGTAACTACAAATGGTGAAGATACAGAATGGTACGATTATGAAGCAAAGAATTGGGCAAATGCACAAACAGAAGATGGAAGTATGTGGGTATGGATACCAAGATTTGCGTATAGAGTAAATAGTAGTACCCAAACTTTTGATATAGTATTTTTAGTAGGAACCACAGATACGTATTATGACGAAAACGGAAATCTACAAACAGCGAAAAGATGTACAAGCGAAGACGAAGCCGTGGATACTACAACAGGATTTACAGTGCATCCAGCCTTTACAGACGAAACAGTCATTAATTACAGAAATGGTGGATGGGATAAAGAAATAGCAGGAATCTGGGTAGCAAAATTTGAGGCAGGTTATGCACAAGGAAACAACGATGCAACAGCAGTAGCAAGTAGTGTGAATTATACACAAACTAATGCATGGGTAACAAGTATAGAATTGCACGGGGATACTACAACAGGAGAAGGCAGTGGAGATGCCAGAAGCTGGTTAGATGGAGTATATGGAAGTGCTACAACTGCAATAAAATATCCAGTATTCCGACCAGTAGCCTACAGTATGAATTATATTAATCATAACGATGCTTACAATATAGCTAAAGTATTAAGTGAGAATGGAAATCCATACGGCTTTAATGGAGCAGCGGACAGCCATTTAATGAAAAATAGTGAATGGGGAGCAGTAGCTTATCTATCTAAGAGTGAATATGGATTAGGAACAACCGATATAACCGTGAATAATATCAGTTTAAATAACTCTACAAAGAGTGTATATGCAGTAACAGGATGTACGAGCAATAGTACATCAGAAACAACAAGAGAAACAACTATAGATACAATAAATGGAACTACAGGCAATACAGCAAGTGGAGGCGTGTATACATGGAATCAAAAAACAGGAACCACAGCAAGTTGTACAGGAACGATTTATGGAATTTATGATTTAAGTGGAGGAGCATGGGAAAGAACTGCTGGATATATAGCAAATCAAAATGATAATTTAAGTAGATATGGAAGAAGCATTGCCTACGATGGAAATAATCTAAAAACAATCAGTACGAAATATACCACGGTATATCCACATAATAGTGAAACAGATAGTGCAAGCATTACAGATACAAATACAGCAAGTAATAATAACTACGCACTAAATACGTTAATTTATGGCGATGCCATCCATGAGACATCTACGGCTGGAACAGGCAATAACTCATGGTATAATGACACCTCTTACTTCCTTGGGCGTGACGATCCGTTCTCTGTCCGTGGTGGCGGTTATAACGCTAAGACAGATACTGGTCTGTTCTTTTTTCATCGTTTTAATGGGAGTAGCTATTATGGCGGTGGTTTCCGTGCGGTCGTGGTTGTGCCGTAAATGTCCCGTTTAGATGGTATAGAATATAGTGTGTGAAATAAAAAAGTAGTATATTGTAAATGTCAATAGTTTTTGTAGTTTTTTGACAAAAAAATATGTAGGATTTTGACAAAGGTGTTTGGAGGGGG
>CALXAS010000117.1 GCA_944386315.1 uncultured Clostridia bacterium
CTTTCTATACAATCTATGGCACCTATCTCTTGCACATTTTTACAAGTTGCTACACATCTTCTACACAAAATACATTTATTAAAATCCCTTACGATGGCTGGTGATTTATCATCTATTTTGTGTTTACTCATTTCTCCTTCGTATTCTACTTTTTGCACATTAAATTTAATAGAAAGTGCTTGCAATTCGCAATTTCCAGAACGGCTGCAGGTTAAACAATCTTTATGGTGATTGGATAAGATTAAGTCCAATATCGTTTTTCTAGCTTCTAATATTTCTGGGGAATGTGTTTTTACTACCATTCCTTCCTCTACCGTTTGAATGCAAGAAGTAGCAAAACCTTTTCTTCCTTCTACTTCTACAATACACATTCTGCAATCTCCTACTTCGTTAATGTCTTTTAAAAAACATAGTGTTGGAATATCAATTCCGTTTTGCCTAGCAGCCTCTAATATTGTAGTTCCTTCTTCTACTTCTACTGGTTTATTATCAATTACTAATTTTACCATTTTTTCACAATCCTTGTATCACATATTTAGGTTTTTAAAAGGTACCTATAAACCTTGATAGTCACAATATCTTTCCCATTCTTTATTCTATATAGTTTGTTTTTCAATAGCATGGAATGGACATTTATCTGCACAAGTACCACATTTTATACAAATTTTTTGATTAATTTCATGTGGCATTTTTACTTCTCCACTAATCGCTCCTACTGGGCAATTTCTCTTGCAGATTCCACAACCTCTACATTTTTCTGGATTGATAACTAAATTGCATAAAGCTCTACAATAACCTGCTCGGCATTTATTATAGGATACGTGCTCTACATATTCCTCTCTAAAATATTTCAAAGTACTAAGTACTGGATTTGGCGCTGTTTGTCCTAATCCACAAATAGCGGATTTCTTTATATTATTGGCTAATCTTTCTAATTTGTTTAAATCGTCTGGCTCTGCTTTTCCGTTCACACATTCTCTCTAATATTTCCAACATTCTTTTCGTTCCGATTCTACATGGTGTACATTTACCACAGCTCTCACTTACTGTAAAGTCTAAATAAAATCTGGCAATGTCTACCATACATTTGGTTTCATCCATTACAATTAATCCTCCAGATCCCATCATAGAGCCAATTTCTGTTAAAGATTCATAATCAATTGGCGTATCTAAATGTTCTGCTGGTATACAGCCTCCAGATGGTCCTCCGGTTTGGGCTGCTTTAAATTTTCTACCATTTGGAATTCCTCCACCTATATCAAATACAATCTCTCTTAAAGTGGTTCCCATTGGTACTTCTACTAAGCCTACATTGTTTACATTTCCTCCTAAAGCAAATACCTTCGTTCCTTTTGATTTTTCTGTACCAATAGAAGCATACCATTCTGCTCCATTTAAAATAATTCTAGTTACATTGGCAAGAGTTTCTACGTTATTAATAATGGTTGGTTTTCCAAAAAGACCTTTATTGGCTGGGTATGGTGGCTTTACTCTTGGCTGACCGCGTCTACCTTCTATAGACTCTAATAAAGCTGTTTCCTCTCCACATACAAAAGCTCCCGCACCTAAACGAATATCAATGTCAAAATCAAAGCCTGTTCCTAGAATATCTTTTCCTAATAATCCATAGTCTCTTGCTTGATCTATCGCCACTTTTAATCTTTGCACTGCAATAGGGTATTCTGCTCTTACGTAAATATATCCTTGTGTTGCACCGATACTATAGCCCGCAATTGCCATTGCCTCTAGTACGCTATGAGGGTCTCCTTCCAAAATACTTCTATCCATAAAAGCTCCTGGGTCCCCTTCATCTGCATTACAAATAACATACTTTTGGTCTGCTTCATTTTGTTTTGCAAAAGACCACTTCTTGCCTGTTGGGAAACCTGCTCCTCCACGTCCTCTTAAACCAGACTTACTGATTTCTTCTATCACTTCGTCTTGTGACATGGTTGTTAATACTTGGTAAAGTGCTTTATATCCGTCAAAGGCAATATATTCGTCTATATTTTCTGGATCAATCACTCCACAATTTTTTAATGCAATTCTTTTTTGCTTTTTATAGAAATTTAATTCATCTAGCCTATTCACAATAGTGCCGTCAATATCTTTGCAAAGTAATCTCTCTACCGTTTTTCCCTCTACAATATGAGTCTGAATGATTTCTTCACAATCTTCTGGCTTTACTTGTGCATAGAAAGTATCCTCTGGTCTAATAATCACAATAGGCCCCTTGGCACAAAGACCAAAACATCCCGTTTGAATAACACGTACATTTTCTATTTTCTTTTCTTCTAAAATCTTTCTAAAATTCTCTATAATCTTTGGTGATTTAGAAGAAGTACAACCAGTACCATGGCATACTAAAATATGTTTTTCTCTCGTATCTGCTTTTGTATTCACACGTAATTCTAGTTCTTGCCTTTTCTGACTTCTTATTTCTTCCATTTCTTGTATTGATTTTCTACCCATTTTTACTCCTCTCTTTGTGAACATCTAACAAAAAGGTTGTTTTTTTGGCATGTGTTCACATTTCTTAATTTTCTTTTTGATACTTATCTATCACTTCATCTAGTTGCTTTACGGTTGCTTTTCCATACACTTCTTCATTTACCATAAATACTGGTGCTAGTCCGCAAGCTCCTACACAACGTACCTCGTCTATAGAAAACTTTCCATCTGGTGTAACTTCTCCTGATTCTATTCCTAATCTTTCTTTCGCTCTATCTAGTAAACTCTGGGAACCTTTTACAAAACAAGCTGTGCCTAAACAAATAGATATGTTGTATTTTCCTTTTGGTTGCAATGTAAAACGAGAATAAAATGTGATAACTCCATAAATTTCTGCCATAGGTATATTTAAATGTTCTGATATGGTTAGCTGTGCCTGTTTTGGAATGTATCCATATTTTTCTTGCACATCATTTAATATTCCAATGAGTCTATCCTTCTCTGGTGGGTATTTTTTTAAAATTTCTTTCGTTTCTTCTCTTACCTTCTTATCCATGCAATTCATTTTTTCTTCCATTTTTCTTCTCATTCCTCCTCTATCTATATATGTACTTGTCTTTCTCCTCATGTTACTTGCATTATATCAAAGTGGTATTTTTTTAGCAATGTTTTTCAGGCATTATTCTAAAAATGTCCCACTTAACCCTGACTTAAATGAGACATGTCACAAAAAAGACTGACTTGAGTGAGACATTCACGCCAAAAAAGTAAGGAATTTTTACACTCCTTACTTTTTTATCTATATTATTCTTCCCAACTTAATTTTGGATAGCCGTCTCCTTCATTAGAATTTTTGAAAGCATCTCCCAATGTATCTGCTAAAGTTTTTATTTCATCACTGGTTTTACTAGAAGTTGTATCTAGCGTAGAAATATTTCCAACGGCTTTATTTGAGCTTGTGTTTAGGTAATAGCACTTTACACTTCCGCTATTTACTCCAAATAGTCCTGCATTCATCTCTGGATTGCTTAGCGTTAATCCGTCTATCGTTTTGTTATTTCCATTGAATACTCCCGTAAATGGTTCTTCGGCTGTTCCTATTGGTGTCCATGTTTGTCCTTGCAAAGACACATCCTCTAGTAGTACATATAATCCGTCCAATGGATTATATCGTTTCTTTCTTTTTTCTTACTCTTTTATTTTGCTTTCTAGTGGTTACTTATTTCCATAATTTTTTTAATTTATTATTTCCATCTTGCATTCTTTTCCTTTAAAGGCAAATACCATTTTAGTAATGTTGGTAAATCCTCTTTCTCTTAAATTGCTTTCATAATCTCTTTCTTCTATTTGTTTTTTCGCATTGGCAATTACTTCTTCTATCGTCTTTTCTTCTAAATCGTCTGCTACTTTAAATTCTATAATAAAACTGTTCTTACTTTTATCTTGTGGCTCTAGCATAATATCATATCTACCAAATCCAGATTCTCTATTAGAATTTACATAGTAGCTATCT
>CALXAS010000118.1 GCA_944386315.1 uncultured Clostridia bacterium
CAAAAAATGGCCCTATAAAATAGCCATCGCATAAAAATCACTCTTTTTATACTGTCTATTTTATAGGTACCATTTTAAAATGGCGACCTACTCTTTTTCTTCCAAATAAATGGCAATTACTTTTTCCTTAAATGCTTGAAGAGAAAAATTTTCTTCTTCCAATTTTCGAATTTTTTTCATTCTCTGGATAAACTCTCTTTCAAACATAAAGTCTTTTTGAATTAGTTCAATCATTTTTGCTTCTATTAAATGTAAAACATCTTTTTTATTGCTAATATCTTTCCAATCTTCTAATAGCCTGTCTTTTTCTCTTTTTAGTATTGTATCTATTTCTTCATTTTTTACTTCTACTATTTCAAAATTTCGTCTTTTTTGCAATAATACAGGAATGAGTTCTTCTGCCGATACAGTTACCTCTTTTTTTACACCTGCATCTTGATACATAATGGTATAAGTTTCTATGAAATATCCCCTCCTTCTAATCTTTCTAAATGCTTAATGCTGGGAGCCTCTATAGATTCTCCATCGTAAGAAAAACGAGAACCATGGCAAGGACAATCCCAAACTTTATCTAAAGGATTCCAAGTAAGTTCACATCCTAGGTGAGAACAAACTGGTTTAATAAAATGATAGTTCCCTTGCGCATCACAGTAAACACCAACTTTTTGACCATCTACTTCTAAAATTTTTCCTTCTTCTGGTTGTAGTTCTTTTAAAAGCTCTTTGGGCATTTTAAGCTTATCTAAAACAAGAGATTTTCCTACTTGTTTTCCCATTTCCATTAATTCTTGATAATTCTTCATAGGTCTTAACCTAGTAGAATCAAAAACATCTACGTAAGGGTTGGTTTTCCCTTGTATTTTATCTGTAATAATATTGGCTGCAATATTAGCATGCGTCATTCCCCATTTTTTATATCCAGTTGCTACATAAACATTGGGCATTAAATTAGAAAATTCCCCAATATAGGGTATTTTATCTAATGGAATGCAATCTTCGGTGTTCCATCTATAACGTATTTTAGCATCTGGAAAAAGGTGTTTCGCTTTTGCTTCTAAATTAGCATAACGGTCTTTTAAAGGAACTTTTTCTCCTGTTTTGTGTTCCTGCCCACCTAATAATATGAGTCCATTTTCCGTTTTTCTAAGAGAAATAGTAGGCTTTTCCTCATTAATGTATAATCCTTCCCAGTCATGATGCTGTGTTTCAAAAGCAATTAGGTAAGAAATTTCCTGATACATTTTCATAAAATAAAAGCCAGGAAAATTGATAATAGGGTAGTGCGTGGCAAGGACCACAATAGAAGCACGAACTTTTGCTTTATCTGTTTTAATTTCATAAATATCCTTATCTAAATTTATATCATATACTTTTGTATTTTCATAGATTTTTCCACCATATTTTGTAATACAATTTGCTAAGCCTTGCATATATAAGTAAGGATGGAATTGTGCCTGATTTTCAAAACAAATAGCTCCTTTGCAAGAAACAGGAATAGGTAAATCCTTTACAAATTTAGGGTGCCCACCTATTTTTGTGACAGCGTTTACTTCTTTCTTTATTTTTTCTACCTGCTTTTCAGATTCTGTAAAAACATAGGCATTTTGTTTTTGAAAATGGCAATCTATCTTTTCGTTTTCTACAATGGATTCTATATTGCGAATTGCCTGTTCGTTGGCAAAATAATACTGACTTGCTTTTTGTATGCCTAAAGATTGCAGTAAATAATCGTAAAATAATCCATGTTGACTAGTAATTTTTGCAGTAGTATTTCCACTAGTGTGCTCGCCAATTCTATCTTTTTCTAATAAAATAACAGGGTGACCAGCTTTGCTCAAATAATAAGCAGTTGTAAGACCAGTCATACCACCTCCTATCACGCAAATTTTCGTTTCTTCACTTTCTTCTAAAGAGGGGAATTCTTTTTTATTTTTGGTATCTAGCCAATAAGAAATATCCATTTTTCTTCACTATCCTTTCTAGTTTTTTAAAAATTTTTCCTCTTGCTTAACCATTTTTTCAAATGAAATCATTATTTTAGTAAAACACTTATTTCTGTCCAAGAGTTACCTTTATTTCTTGCTGTCTTTTATTTTTATAAACAGTTAGAGTTACTTCATCTCCGGGGGATTTCGTATAAATATAACAACGTAAATCACACATCTTATTTAACGTTAAATCATCAATTTTTAAAATGACATCACCCACTTGCAAATCTGTTTTCGCTGCAGGAGAGTCTAAGGAAATTTGCGCTACATAAATGCCTTGTGTTAACTCTAAATTAGAGTCAATATAAGGGATAACATTTTTATCGTAAGCGAAAATGCCAAGACTTGCTTCTTCAAACTTTCCATCTTTTTGATAACGTTCAATAATCGGTTTTACTACATTAATAGGAATAGCAAAACCAATGCCTTCTGCAGAAGTAATTTTCACAGAAGTAATACCTATCATAGTGCCATCCGCAGCAATTAAAGGTCCGCCACTGTTACCAGGATTAATGGTGGCATCTGTTTGAATTAAATCTTCCATATAGGTACTAGTGTTATTTTCATCAATGCGAACCGTACGATTTAAAGCACTAATAATTCCAGCAGTAACCGTTCTTTGAAATTCATAGCCGATAGGATTGCCAATGGCATAAACAATTTCTCCTACGCGAACATTATCCGAGTCTCCTAAACTAGCATAAGGAAGATTTTTGGCATTAATTTTGCTAATGGATAAATCAATAGAAGAATCAGACCATAAAACCGAAGCAGTAAAAGTTCTGCCATCTTCTAAAGTAACATAGCAATTGCTGTACTTACTCCCAGTAACATGTTCGTTAGATAAAATGTAACCATCAGAAGAAACAATAACGCCAGTACCAAGCCCAAGAGAAGAAGTGCTATCCTCCAGAAAAATAGTACTGCCAGCATTTTTAATTTTAGAAATACCCACCACACAAGAAGTAACTTCTTCTACCATATCTGCAATTTGTGTGCTTTCCTCTTTTATTTCCTCTACAGTTTGAATGGTTCGAATAGCAGTAGAATTTGTATTTTGAGAAACAGAAGGAGCTCCATAACTTGCAATATCAATTCCTTCATAGAGAATGTATAAACCAATACTTAAAATACCGGTTAAAAGCATAATACCAAAAAGAATAAGCATATTTTTAAAAGAATGTTTACTAGATTTTTTAAAATGATACATGGCACCTATCCTTTCCTAATTACCAAAATTTATCTTTCTTTTCCTATTTTTCCCACTACCATTAGCTTTTATTCACAGACTTTGCAATTTGATTTTTAGGTGAAGTTTAGAGACAGTTTTTAAAGTTCATGTAGAGAAGCAACGCCTAGCTCACAACCGTGAGTAATGCTCACTGTACAATATTTAGAAGTATGGTAATATATAAAATATAATTGTAATAACTTATTAACATAAATTAAAATTTGAAAAAGTGAATAAGTTAAGAGAAATTGGGAGAACATAAGAAAAATAGGAGGAGAAGAGAACATGAGAAATTTTGTAAAGAAACAAAATGGTATTACATTAATTGCCCTTGTCGTAACGATAATTGTGTTAATTATCTTAGCTGGTGTTTCCATAGCTATGCTAGTAGGAGACAATGGAATTATTACGCAGGCACAAAGGGCAGCACAGGAAACAGAGATAAAAGGAGACGAAGAAAAAATACGATTAGCTATGGCTGCTGCTCAAATAGTGAATAATGGAAGTTCAAACATAGAAAAAGATGATTTAGAAATAGCACTATTAGAAAACGGAACAAAATCCATAGTAGTGGATAAGGAAGATGGAACAAGAAATATTATATTCTTAGATAGCAAGAAGATATATAAATTAAATAGTGATGGAAGTATAGAAGATACGAATAGTGATTTTGACAGTATCTATGTAGCACCAGATTCGCAAGATGATGCAAGAAATGAAGG
>CALXAS010000119.1 GCA_944386315.1 uncultured Clostridia bacterium
AGTGTCACATAAATGTCAGGGATGAGTGAGACATGTCTCATTTAAGCCCTGACTTAAGTGGGACACCCTAAAAATAACGCCAAAAAATTATGGAAATAAGTTACCACTAGAAAACAAAATAAAAAGGTAATAAAAAATAGAGAAAATATATAATCCTCCTAGTAAGAAAAAAACAAGGAGGATTTTTAAAATGCAGAAACAAAAGAATAAACAAAGAGGAGTTACTTTAATTGCCTTAGTGGTAAGCATTATTGTATTAATTATATTAGCAGGAGTATCCATAGCTATGCTGGTAGGAGATAATGGTATTATTACTATGGCGCAGCAAGCAAAAGAAGATACAAAGCAGGCACAAGAAAGAGAAAGTATACAACTGGCAGTATTGCAAGCAAGTTTAGAAAGCAAAATAGAAAATGGAGAAAATTCTGTAGGAATACCTTTATATTATAGAACCATAGAAAATGGAAATAGATGGCATATACTAACCAATAAAAACGATGGAACAATTTATGGAACTGGATGGAATTATGTGAAAGCAAATACAGAAATACCGGGATATGGAGTAACAGAACAAAGTTGGTTAGTGAATAATCAAACAGGAGAAATCGTTGCTATAAATGATGACGAATACACAGAAACATATTATGGAATGAATTTAGCAGTAACAGAAGGATTGCTATTAAATGTGGACCCAGTAAATATGCAAGACGAAAATAGTTGGGGAAATGGAGTTACCTTATATGGAGTAACGTCAGGAGATGGCTATGGTTACAATGGAGATGCTATTTTATTAGATGGAGTAGACGATTATATAGAAATATATGCGGATACACCAATAGAAGAAGGATTTACCTTTGAATTTTATGGCAGAACAGATGATGATACAATTAATATGTTGTCAAAAACTGTATTAGAAGATACAGCTGATTATGCCAAAAGATTTAGAGTAAGATTTACAAATGAAACAACATGGTTTCGAGCAAGTTTTTCAGGAGTAGACTCTGAATCAGATTGGGCTACCATTAATATAACTACAAAACATTGGATAGATAAAAAACTTAATAATAGTTTTAATGCTGAAAATGGAACCTACTTTACAATGACAGCAAACCTAGAAACTAATACCATTTCCTTATATATAAACGGAGAATTTCAAGGTTCCACAGTTTGTAATCATGAATGGCTAATATCAGGGCAATTAACAGATATTACAGTACCATTTACAATTGGCTTATTAGTTTATGGACAAGTATATACACCAAAATATTCTGCTATGGAATTGTATGCTTGCAGACTATATGACAGAGTATTAAGTGAAGAAGAAATAACAGATAATTACGAAACAACAGTTGCCTATAGAGGAGAATAAATATCCCATAAATGTCAGGGATGAGTGAGACATGTCTCATTTAAGCCCTGACTTAAGTGGGACACCCTAAAAATAACGCCCAAAAATTATGGGAATAAGTAAGCAGATATTTATACTATCTGCTTTTTTCTACGAAAATAACCCAAAACCCTGTTGCTTTTTAGTAGATAAAATGATATTATGCTAAGGAATAAAATAAAAAATGTAGGAGAAAAAGTAAAAATGAAAATATCTATTATCACAGCAACATTTCAATCAGCTAAAACTGTAAAAGATACATTAGAATCTGTACTAGGACAAACCTATACCAATTTGGAACATATTATTGTGGATGGAGCCTCCAAAGACAATACCATGGAAATTGTAAAATCTTATGAAGGAGCTTATCAGGGAAGGCTAAAATATATTTCCGAAAAAGATACTGGTTTGTATGATGCTATGAATAAGGGAATAAAAATGGCAACAGGAGATATAATTGGCATTCTAAATTCAGACGATAAATATGCTCACAAGAATGTTTTGCAAGAAATTGCAAATTGTTTTGAAAAAACAAATTGTGATGGCACTTATGGCAATCTTATTTTCATGGATGCAGAAACAATGAGCAAACCACAAAGAATTTGGAGGTCAAAAGAAGGAAAATTAGAAGAGGGATGGATACCAGCGCATCCTACTTTATATTTGAAAAGAGAAGTATATGATAAAATAGGATTATTTAATTTATCTTACCGTATTGTGGCAGATTATGATTTTATGGTGCGTATGTTAAAAGATAAAACTATCCATTTGTCTTACATTGATGATGACTTGGTTCATATGCGTGTAGGTGGAGTTAGCACAGATGGAATAAAAGGATATTACAAGAATTTAAAAGAAGCACATAAAGTGTTAGTAGCCAATCAAATACCACATCCTTACTATATTGACTTTAGAAGATGTGTAAAAACAGTAGGACAGATGCTAAAAAAATCTGATGCTAAAACAGAAAATCACTTTGCAGAAACATCTTTTTTAGAAGATACAGCAAAGCAAGAAAGTATTTCTTAAGGCAAAATGTAAATAAAGGAGAAAAATATGCTAGCAACGTTATGGATGTTTATAATTGTTTTTTCGATAGGTAGTGCTATTACCATTCGCATGAAATGGAAACAAGAAAATTCTATTTTGACTACTTTTTTAGCAATAGGGTTATTATTATATGTTTTTGGGCTAATGAATATCATGCCAGTTGCTATTTATATAGTAATAGGACTTGCTATTGTATGCGCTATTTATGACGGCTTTAATTTATATAAGAAAAAAGTAAAAATAAAAGAACTTTTTACAATGGGTACTATTCTTTATATGGTATTGTTAATGATAAGTAGTATTTTATTAAAAAATACTTATTATACGGAGTGGGATGAATTTTCGCATTGGGGACCAAACTTAAAAGCAATGGTGACTTACGATACTTTTTGGTCAAATCAGGTATATGACGGTATTCATGTGGTGTATCAGCCACTTGCTGGTATTATAGAGTACCTTTTCTGCTGGCTAAATGGAGGGTTTGCAGAAGATGTTTCCTATATGGCGATGGTGAGCTTTATTATTACTTTATTGTTGCCACTATTTCGCCATTTGGAATTTAAAATAAAAGATTTCTTAAAAGGAATTTTAATCAGTTTTATTGTATATAGCTTTATTTATATATTTGGTTTTCATTTGGATAGTATTTATATCGATTTATTACTGGCTACCTTGTTTGCAAGTTCCATGCTATATAGCTATTGGGCAGAAACCAAGCAAGACTTTATTGTTACTTTTTTACTGTTAATAAGCATGGTGTTACTAAAAGATACAGGCCTATTATTTGCAGGAATTGTATTATTACAGTTATTTATAAGAAAAGTAGTGATTCCTGCTATACAACAAAAGAAGCTAAAAAAAGAACATATAAAGCGTTTTGGCATTTTATGCATAGTACTTGTGGTACTGTTGGCAAGTTACCTTACATGGAAGGGATATTGTAGTGCAAATGGAAAACAATTAGATGATAGACACGATAAAAATGCGATTAGCCAAATAGATATAAAAGAATATATAAAAGGTGTGTTGCAAGTAGGAAATAGAGAAGAAAAAATAGATTCTATTGCCAAGTCCTTTTATGAAGCACTAAATAGTACAGAGTTAGTACAAATTCCATTTGCTAAAACAGCCATTGGTTTATTGGTACTTTGCAATATTGTAGCCATTGTATTATATGCCATAGCAAAAGAACCAAAAAGAAAGCAAAAATTATGTAGTATAACCATTGCCATGGATATTGGCTTTGTGTTATATTGTTTATTATTAATGGCAACCTATATGTTTGCTTTTACAGAAATAGAAGGAAGAGGGCTTGCTAGTTTTGCAAGATATATGAACACCTACTTTTTTGCTTGGATGGTGATAGCCGTAAGGCTACTGCAGGAAATAAAGAAAGAAAAAACGCTTATGATACGTGTGATTGTTTCTTTCTTATGTTTAGCTAGTAGCAGTGTATTAGATATTATTC